>NZ_JARDAL010000030.1:0-50912 GCF_048957595.1 Acinetobacter sp. AS5
ATTTTGTGTGTAGGCTTCTTCATTTGAAAATTATATCGCTGAAAAAGCCTTTACAGATAGGTTTGTGCAACAAAGCCTTTCAAGTATAGAATTTACCCGATAAAGGTAGCCAAATAAATATACAAGCTAATGCAACTGCCCCCTCATAGCTACACTTTAGCTTATCATATCGTGTTGCTATTCCTCTGAACTGCTTTAACCTACAAAATGCATTCTCAACTAAGTGTCTGATTTTATATAAATACCAATCCATATGATCATTATTTGACTGAGTATTTGATTTTCTTGGAATATTCGCTTTAGTTTTTTTCACAGATATTTGTTCTCTTAATGATTCAGAGTCATATCCTTTGTCTGCACAACATACTTCCGTTTCACCCAAATCAAGTTTTTCAATCATTTTGGGAGCAATCTTGACATCATGTATCGTTCCATCGGAGATAATAATTTCGATTGGATTGCCATCCGCATCAACAGCTAAGTGTATTTTAGAACTATTTCCACCAATGCTTTTAGAAATATCCTGATCTTTTATTCCAGCAGAATGTTGGTGTGCCCGAACATGACTAGCATCAATAAAAACCCATTCCATATCAGCATTTGAAGAAATTAATTTAAATATTTTCATTAACTTATCATTTTTACACCAACGATTATATTTTTTAAAGATTGAGTTATACGAACCAAATTCTTTAGGCAAATCACGCCATGGGCAGCCTGTTCTTATTCTATAAAGTATTGCTTCGACAAAATTTCTCAAATTAGATTTGAAATAGATATCAAAATTTCGGAAAATAGAAAGTAACTTAGACCAGTGTTGATCATTCAGCATTGTACGGGGCATAGCGAGAAGTAAATTTGGTTTGGCGATTAAATTTTACTTTCTCGCTATTTTTTTGAACAGAAAATGTAAACAGACCCTATATAAATTCATAAATAATTTTAATTTTTTTCTTTTTACTAAAAAGCCACCTCTCGGTGGCTTTTATCTAAATCTAAATATCAAGAACCCTGTAGTAAATAACTACCAACCAAAAACAGCATCTGTAAACCAACAACAAAACCAAATAACCACCAACCTTTCTGACGCATTGCTGCCTTATCCATGATTCTTAGTGTCTTAGCCATGTCATTACCTCATCTTTGAGAATTGATACTGAACCGATCTATTCCATCTTTCTTTTATAGTGCAATAAAGTTGTGCATAAAATATACCATAGCACTTTATATACAATATGAAAGCAAAATCTAAACCAAGTCCGTAGAGAGAAGGAAAATTAAAAAATCAAAATCCTTAAAAAACAAAAAGCCACCTAAAGGTGGCAATTGATGAAGATAGTCTAAACAAAAGCTGAAAGATTTTCCAGTTTTGCAGCTATTCCAGTGATTTCTTCAATAAAAAGGGCTGCTTCCGCAACCCTTTTTCAAGCTAAAACAAATTAGCCAATAAATTTACGTGCATTACGGAACATACGTAACCAAGCACCATCCTGATCCCAGTCTTCTGGTTTCCAAGAATGCTGGATCGCGCGGAAGTTACGTTCAGGGTGCGGCATCATAATCGTTGCACGGCCATCCTGAGAGGTTACACCGGTAATACCTTCCGGTGAACCATTCGGGTTCAACGGATATTGTTCAGTTGCATTGCCATGGCTGTCGACATAACGTAGAACCACCTGATTCGATGCATTCAGTGCAGCAAAGTTTTCCGCCGTTGCAACTGCACGACCTTCACCATGCGCCACAGCGATCGGCAGAATCGAACCTTGCATGTCTTGTAACAATACTGAATTCGATTTTTCCACACGAACGTTCACTGCTCGCGCTTCAAATACTTCAGACGTATTGCGATGGAAACGTGGCCAAGCATCCGCACCCGGAATTAATGGAGCCAATTGAGACAACATTTGACAACCATTACAGATACCGAGCGAGAAGGTTTCTTGACGGTTGAAGAATTTCTCAAACTGGTCACGCAATTTAGCATTGAACAATACGGATTTCGCCCAGCCCCCACCAGCGCCCATCACGTCACCATACGAGAAGCCACCACACGTTACCAAACCTTCGAAATCATCCAGGCTGATACGACCTGCCAGCAAGTCACTCATGTGGACGTCAACGGTATTGAAACCGACTTTGTCGAAAGCTGCCGCCATTTCAATATGACCATTCACACCCTGCTCACGCAGAATTGCCATATTTGGACGACGCAAGTTAATGAAAGGTGCTTCAATCGCTTCGTTCAAGTCGAATGTTGGTTGGGCGATAATACCTTTGTGCGCTTTATCAGTAATTAAGGCAAATTCCTGATCTGCAGTTTGTACGTTGTCACGTAGGCGCTGGATTTGATGAGAAACTTCAGTCCATGCCACTTGCAGGTCAGCACGGTCTAAGCTCAAGCCATTTACAGTTAAAGTATCTGTGTTGTTTACAGTACCCACCACTGCAATTGCATCTTTAAGCGTAGATGCTGCAACTTCAGCTTGCAGAGCTTCCCAGTCTGCTTTCGAGATTTGCAGCACTGCACCGATTTCTTCAGCGAATAAGCTTTCAGTTGATTGATCTTCTAATGCCACACCCAGACGTGAAGCAAACATCATTTCTGCAACAGTTGCCAATAAGCCACCATCACCGATGTCATGATACGCCTTGATCAAACCACGGTTGTTCCAGTCTTGAACCAATGCGAAAAATGCTTTGAAGTCATCAAAGCTATCCACATCAGGAGTCACAGAACCGATTGCTTTATACACCTGCGCCAGGATCGAACCACCTAGACGGAATTGACCTTTAGACAAGTCAATACGTACCAGTACAGACTCAAGGTTTTTCAATTCTGGAGTCAATGTTTGACGTACATCAGTTACTGGTGCAAATGCAGTGATCACGCCTGACATGGGCGAAGTCACAGACTTGTCTTCACCTTCATCATTCCAGGTGGTACGCATAGACAATGAGTCTTTACCGACTGGAATCGCGATACCCAGTGCAGGACACATTTCTATACCGATGGCTTTCACGCCTTCGAACAATGCCTGATCTTCGCCCGGTTGACCGGCAGCAGCCATCCAGTTTGCAGACAATTTGATGTCGCTGATTTTTTCAATCTTCGCAGACATGATGTTAGAGATCGATTCAGCAACAGATAAACGTGCAGATGCCGCAGGGTTTAATAACGCCACTGGTGGACGCTCACCCATTGCCATCGCTTCACCAGTGTAACCCACAAGGCTGGTTGTTGTTACAGCAGCATCCGCGACAGGAACCTGCCAGCGACCCACCATCTGGTCACGCGCTACCATACCGGTAATCGAACGGTCACCAATACTGATCAGGAATGATTTAGAAGCCACTGTCGGGTTTTTCAGAACGCGATAAATCGCATCTTTTAAATCCGTAACTTTAGCCGCGTCAAAATCATCGCCTTTACGTTCAATCGTTTCATAGGAACGGCTCATACGCGGAGTACCGCCAAGCATCACCTGCATTGGCATATCCACCGGTTTGTTGCCGAACAATGGATCTTCAACGGTTAAGTGACGTGCTTCAGTCGCCTCACCCAGTACTGCAAACGGACAACGTTCACGCGCACAGATTGACTCAAATAATTCTAAAGAAGATGGACGAATCGCCAATACATAACGTTCTTGCGCTTCGTTTGACCAGATCTCCATTGGCGACATGCCAGGTTCTAAAGATGGAATCTTACGAAGATCTAGCACCGCACCCAATTCGTGATCATTCACCAGTTCAGGCATGGCATTTGATACACCACCCGCACCGACATCATGTACCGACACGATTGGGTTGTGGTCTTCCATGCGCCAGCAAGTATCGATCACTTCTTGGCAACGGCGTTCCATTTCCGGGTTTTCACGTTGTACTGAGGCAAAATCAAGGTTCTCGCCCAATTTGCCGCTATCTACAGAAGATGCAGCACCCCCGCCAAGACCGATCAGCATGGCTGGACCACCGAGCACGATCAATAAGTCACCCGGTAAGATCGGATCTTTTTCAACGTGATCTGGACGGATATTTCCGTAACCACCAGCGATCATGATTGGCTTATGGAAACCTTTAACATCGCCATTGACGTTTTGTTCAAAAGTACGGAAGTAACCATTTAAAGCTGGACGACCAAATTCGTTATTGAACGCAGCACCACCCAATGGGCCTTCAATCATGATTTGTAACGGCGATGCCATACGCGATGGTTTGCCGTAGTTTTCTTCCCAAGGCTGTTCAAAGCCCGGAATATTCAGGTTAGATACGGTGAAGCCGGTTAAACCTGCTTTCGGTTTACCACCACGACCGGTCGCGCCTTCATCACGGATTTCACCGCCTGAACCTGTCGCTGCACCGGCAAATGGCGCAATCGCAGTTGGATGGTTGTGGGTTTCCACTTTCATCAGGATGTGAGCAGCTTGGCTCTTGTATTTATAAACCTGATGGCCGTTGTCTTCTTGAGTTGGATAAAAACGCTGGGTATCTGAACCAACAATCACCGAAGCATTGTCTTTATAAGCTGACAATACGTCTGTTGGTGACTCTTTATAGGTGTTTTTGATCATCTGGAACAATGACAATGGCTGAACTTCACCATCAATCGTCCATTCCGAACCAAAAATTTTATGACGACAGTGCTCAGAGTTGGCTTGCGCAAACATCATCAGTTCGATGTCATTCGGATTACGACCCAGCTTGATGAAAGCTTCAGTCAGGTAATCAATTTCGTCCATTGATAATGCAAAACCAAACTCGTTGTTGGCTTTTACCAGTGCTTCTTTACCTTCACCCAGAATATCAATCGAGTTCAGTGGTTTTGGCGCAGTTTCCACAAATAATACTGCAGCATCTTCAATCGCATTGAATACGCTTTCGGTCATACGGTCGTGAAGTACTTGCAATGCTTCTTTTGAAAGCTCTTTTACGCCCTTCAAAGTAAATAAAACGCCGCGTTCAAGTCGATGAACCGGCGTATTACAGTTTTTGAAAATGTCCGTCGCTTTAGAGGACCAAGGAGAAATGGTTCCTACGCGCGGTGTGACTAAAATCTGGATTTCATCACTTGCAGCCTGGTGCAATTCAAAAGATTGACCATCGTTGAGAAGCTGTAAAGCTGATTGCTGTTGTTGCTCGCTGAGCGCTTGGTCAAAGAGGTAGACCCATTGACTTTCAATTGAATGAACAGAACTAATTGACGTCAAACGCGATAATAGTTGAGTTTTCTTAAAAGAAGAATGTGCGGGTGCACCGGCAACGATAAACATGCTGATTTTGGCTCCACGGGATGGTCTGAACAACCATGCCACAATGTGACTTGAGAGAGCGCATATTCTACTGTGAAATAAGGAAATCGGCTAGATGCCAAATCAGAAAACTACGTCTGAAATATCCTGGACTTTTAAAATATTTCGTTTATTTTCAGTCAGGAAAATTGAATGTAGTCGCACAGGTTATCACATTTTTTTAAAGAAAAATCAAAACCGCTTCAGAATAATTTTATATGTAAAAATTGTATTATTTTTCAACAACAATCAGTGCAAACTCAAATTCAGGTTTTATTGTCATGACCTGCCAAAACTCCGATTTAGGCCAAAATGAAATACTTGATTACAAGATTTCATGAAGTCGTATTTTTTGAGACTGTTTTTAATTCTTTTGAGTGACTCCTAACTTTGACTTCTAAGATTAGAAAACTGGTTAAAAGTCTTCTGCCGTTCTGCAATACAAGGAACAGTTCTCCGCTCATCTCCTCCATTACAGCACCAGAGGCAAATTACTCTGCCATATAAATGAGTAATTAATAATGAGTGGCATTTTAATTTGACATAATCTTCAGAATAAAAACCGGACATCTATTCTCATCTTCCAAAAGAATAAAAATAAAATTCCTTATTTTGATCCTTTTATTTTTTCATATTTGATGTTTATCTTCTCAGATCATAATTAAGCGGAATTTACTCATCTAAAAGACCAAAAATCATATCCATAAAATTACTCCACCATATCTAATATTTTGAAATTTCATCACTTATTCATTAGTTCTATTATGCGTAAAAAGCACAATATAAATAGCAAAACACCACTCGTATTTATAAGAAAATTCACCAGGAATTATGAGGCTCATATAAAAAAATAATGAAGAAATGATTAATAATAAAATTTTGTTACTTTTTTATTTAATCCTTATTACCATGTTTTATTTAACTTGAAAATTTAAAATAAATATTTGTAATTAATAGAAAAATATCAAAAATTTTCTTTTTTATTCAACTAACAGAGCTACAGACTCACATGTCTATATCAGCTAAAAATCTTACCAAATAGACACTTCATCAGTAAATTTGATGATTTTATGTTAAGCTCTAGCCGAATTGCTGAGGAAATGTCCAAATTCTGAACCTAGCAATGGTTTTTCCTTTCTGCTGTAGAGATGAATATAAATTCTATATTCGGACACTAACTTTTTGATGTTCTATAGCTTCACTGCTCTGTCTATTTTAGAGCCTTAATCTGTCACCAATGATTTAATTTTCAAAAACAAAAGGTGACCCGCTTAAGGAGTATGTATGTTTCAATTCACTAGTACAGCAACTGTACTATTGATGGTGCTTTTCTATGGCATCACTTTTTTACTATCGTTACGTATTAAACAGAAAAATGAAAATGTTGATGGCTACATGGTCTCGAATGGCTCCATCGGATTTGGAATGTCTGCGGCCAGTATGACCGCCACCTGGATCTGGGCCGCCTCGTTTTATGCAGCAGCTTCATCCGGATATACATACGGCGTTTCCGGTGCCCTACACTATGGTTTGTGGGGTGCGCTGATGATTTTATTTATCTATCCCTTTGGCAAGCGCTTTCGTGAACTGGCGCCTAATGCCCACACCTTGGCAGAAATTATGCATGCCCGGCATGGCAACCAAAGCCAGATGATTCTGGCAGGTTCCAATATTGTGGGCAGCGTGATCAGCCTGATGGTGAACTTTACCGCCGCTGGGGCACTGGTTGAGATTTTATCTCCTTTAAGCTTTATCCATGGCGTGCTGATTACCGGTATCGGTGTGCTGTCCTATACCCTCTGGTCGGGCTTCCGTTCTTCGGTGTTTACCGATTTTGGTCAACTGGTGGCGATGATTGTCGCGGCTGTGATCATTATTCCAACCTTGTTCTTCACCTTAGGTGGACCTTCCCTGTTTCAAAGCGGGATTCATAACCTGCAACCGGAGCAGCTGGATTTTTTCTCTAAAACAGCCTTCTTGGAACAAGGCGCACCATTTTTTGTTGCCGTATTGGCCTACGCGATTGGTAATCAGACCATTGCCCAGCGCCTGTTTGCAGTCCGTGAAGACCTGATCAAACCAAGTTTTATCACTGCAACCATTGGTTATGCTGCAATTGTCATTGGTCTAGGCATGCTGGGGTTATTGGCACTATTTGCAGGTATTCAGCCCATTGATGGCAACCTGAATAACCTGATTCCGCAAATGGCAGCGACTTATCTTTCTCCATTTATGGTCGCGCTGTTATTCATCATGGTGATTGGAGCATTGTCTTCTACCGCTGACTCGGATCTGTCTGCCCTGTCTGCGATTGTCATGACGGACATTTATGGCAAACAGATTGCGAAAAACCGTCCTGATCCAAAGAAAATGCTGTTTATTGGCCGTATGACCATGATCGTTGCCACCATGCTGGGGATTGTGATTGCCACCTTGAAGTTTGACATTTTGTCGATGCTGATTTTTGTGGGTGCGCTTTGGGGTTCTATTGTATTCCCGGTGATTGTCAGCCTGTATTGGGACAAGGTGAATGCCCGGGCCTTTAACTGGTCAGTGGGCCTCGCATTTTTCAGCTTTCTGATAGTACGTTTTGAATGGCTTCCGATTCAGGGATTGATCGCACTTGGCTTTGAACTCGTTGCGACCCTGGGGATTGGTGTGGTGCTGGGTTTGATGACCTTTGGTTTCTTCGGCAAGAAAGTGGGTCTGGTCGTTGGCATATTGGCCAGTATTGGCTTCATGCCATGGACCATCGGCTTCTTGCGTGAATACGGCACCTTGTTAAGCTCACTGACAGCGTATGGCAGTAGTGCGCTGGTATGTACTGTGTTGACGCTACTCTACAGCAAAGAAAAATTTGATTTTAAGCAAATCAACAAGATGGTGATTGAATTTCACCAGCTATCTGAGAAAAGTAAATAAGGAGATTTCAGATGACAAGTCAATTATTGACCCTATATGTACTTTTTTGGCCATTGGTGGCAAGCCTGGTCTTGTTCACGATTTGCCTGAATGTCTATAAAGACACACAACAGGCCAAGAAAAATGGTGAAGAGCTAATTTGATTCTTCATCCTAAACAAAAAGCAGGCCATTGAGCCTGCTTTTTATTGTTCATTTGATGATTTCGATTTTTAATTCTCAGTCTTTTCCAGCTGACTAAAATAACAATAGGCAGCATGACAATTCATGTCGCACTGCCCTAGTGCAGGAGCTAGTTTTTTGGCATGATGCAAATAGTGGATCACTGAATAATGATAAATGACTCAAATGCGTTGGTTAGAACTGCTTTCGACAGTTCGGATTGGTAGTAAAAAGCAGAGCACTGAACTGGCACGCAGCCCGTTTCATAAAGATTATGACCGTATTATTTTTTCGCAAAGCTTCCGGCAGTTAAACCGCAAAACCCAAGTCCATCCACTGACCCAGCATGATGGTATTCATACCCGTTTGACCCATTCGCTAGAAGTCTCCTGTATTGGGCGTTCATTGGGTATGCTGGCTGCCGAAAAAATCAAAGATAATTTACCTGCCTGGATTTCTCCGGCTGATGTCGGTGCCATCATTCAGGCCGCCTGTCTGGCACATGATATCGGTAATCCCCCTTTTGGGCATGCCGGTGAATACGCCATTCGGGAATGGTTTGACGATGCATCTCATACCGACTTTTTAAAAGATTTGAGTCCTGAACAGGAAGCCGATGTACGCCAGTTTGAAGGCAATGCCCAAGGCCTGCGCCTGCTGACCAAGATCGATTACCATCCTTATGATGGCGGCATGCGCCTGACTTATGCCACGCTTGGTGCCTATCTTAAATATCCGTGGCTCTCTGAGGCCATTGACCCCACTGGTAACACCCCCGCCAGCCGGCGTCCAAAATTTGGTTGTTACCAGTCTGAAAAAGAAATTTTGCAGGAGATTGCTGAACAGCTAGGATTAATCCAGCTTGGTGAATATCATTATTGTCGTCATCCGCTGACCTATCTTCTAGAAGCTGCGGATGATATCTGCTATGCCCTGATTGATCTGGAAGATGGCATCAGCCTGAATATGCTCAGTTACACCGAAGTCGAGCCAGTTTTCCTGAACTTGCTGGGAGAATATGGCACACCTGAAGAAATCAATCTGCCTAATACCACCTGGCAACAAAAAATTGCGGCCCTACGTGGCCGGGTGATGAAACGTCTGGTAGATGAAGTCACCACAGCCTTTGCCCGACATCAGCAGGAAATTCTGATGGGCCAACTGCAAGGCTCATTGTTGGGTTATTGTAGTGCCGACATTGAGATTGGCATTAACCGGGCCAAAGAACTGGCAAGAGACAAAATCTTCGAACATCCGCAAAAAGCCGGTCTGGAAATCATTGCGCATCAAAGTTTACAAACGATTCTGGATGCCTTTATTCCACTGACCACACCGCACAAAACCTTGAGCTTTAAGGAACAGCGTTTAATGGCCATTTTAAAACGCTCGGGTGCGCAGTTTAGTGCTGATCATTATGACAACATTATGCAGGTGCTGGATATTGTCTCCAAGTTTTCTGATCATCAGGCCTATAATCTGGCGCAGGAACTGCATGGCAATAAAGCCGGGTTACTCTAATGCGAACGAGCCCCTGATGATAATCTTAGCAAAATCACTGCTTTTAACTGATAGAGTTTTGCCTTTATCGAAAATGCTGACTACTATGCCTGTATTAAATTTGAGTATGTATAAAAAATGATTGGATGCCTGATTGGGGAAGTGCTGGCGCTGGAAGCACCGACTGTTTTATTAAATGTGAACGGCGTTGGTTATGAGATTGACACCCCTTTAACCACTTTCTGCCAGTTGCAAAAAGGTCAGAAAATTACCCTGTGGACCCATCTGGCTGTTCGTGAAGATGCCCAGTTACTTTATGGCTTTATCAATGCGCAGGAAAAAACCATTTTCCGTACCTTATTAAAGGTGAACGGCGTTGGTCCGAAAATGGCGCTTGGTATTCTTTCCACTTTAAGTGTGGAAATGCTGATCCACACCGTTGAACATGAAGATATCAACACTCTGGTCAAAGTTCCAGGGGTGGGTAAAAAGACTGCAGAACGCCTGATGATTGAATTACGTGACCGCTTTAAAGCCATGGCTTCAGGTGCTGCACCAAGCAATTCAACTGCACCACAGATTCAGTTTATGGGCAATTCAGCCGTGGCTGAAGCGGAAGCTGCATTACAGTCCTTGGGCTATAAACCTGCTGAAGCACAAAAACTGGTGAATGCTGCCAAAGGTGAATTTACAGAAGCCAGCGATATCATCCGTGCTGCATTAAAGTCGATGAACAAATAGAGATGATATCCAAGTTACAGGATAAAATCTGATACGCGTAAAAGTCATTCGCAACTGTTTGAGGCAGGACACATTTATAGTTAAATGTTTCTGCGACATATTCGATAAGAATCAATATTCAACGAGTTTTGCGAATGACGGTGGTTTTGCTTACTTTTGCCGAAACAAAAGTAAGGCGAACCGCAGGTTAATACTCAGATATAAATCTGATTGGAAAGACTCTGCAAAAATTCAATTCCTCGCCTAGGCGAAAATCTTAGGATTCAGATCCATATTTGAGGCCGTGTCAAAATTACCAGCTCAAAGGATCATTAAAACATTGGTATATAAACGTTATGCAAGACCGTCTCATCAGTGGTTCTGAAAAACCCGAAGATCATTTTGATCGTGCCATCCGCCCGACTTCTCTCAATGACTATATCGGTCAGCCGGTGGTCCGCGAGCAGATGGAAATCTTTATTGGTGCAGCCCGTGGTCGTGAAGAAGCCCTCGATCACACCCTGATCTTTGGCCCGCCTGGTCTGGGTAAAACCACACTGGCCAATATTATTGCCCGAGAAATGGGTGGCAATCTCAAGTCAACTTCTGGCCCGGTACTGGAACGTGCCGGTGATTTGGCAGCCATGCTAACGAATCTGGAAGAAGGCGATGTCCTGTTTATTGACGAGATTCACCGTCTTTCACCCGTGATTGAAGAAATCCTGTATCCGGCGATGGAAGATTATCAACTCGATATCATGATTGGTGAAGGCCCTGCTGCGCGCTCGATTAAACTGGATTTACCGCCATTTACCTTGGTAGCTGCAACCACACGTGCCGGTCTACTCACCTCTCCGCTGCGTGACCGTTTCGGAATCGTGCAACGTTTAGAGTTTTATTCGGTTGAAGATTTAACCCACATTGTCAAACGTTCAGCCAACTTGATGGATGTGCCTATGACGGGAGATGGCGCAAAAGAAATTGCCCGTCGCTCACGAGGCACACCACGTATTGCCAACCGTTTATTGCGCCGTGTCCGTGATTACGCTCAGGTCAAAGGGACTGGTGAAATCAATCAGGATATGGCCCAACGTGCTTTGGACATGCTCAAAGTCGATAAAGATGGTTTAGATACCCTCGACCGCCGTTACCTGTCGATGTTACTTGAGCGTTTTGATGGCGGCCCTGCCGGTGTTGAGGCACTCGCAGCAGCTATGGCGGAAGACTCAGGCACGTTGGAAGATGTCATTGAGCCTTACCTGATTCAGCAAGGTTATGTGATGCGTACTGCGCGTGGTCGTATTGCCACCAATATGGCGTATTTGCAGTTTGGGATGACACCACCTGAACCGAAAGAGAAGTGATTTCAAGAAGCAGCTTAGGCTGCTTCTTCATTTAGCATATTAATTAAAAATATGTTTAAACTTGCATTAATATATCCCAACTTATATTCAAGTTCTTCTAGTTGGTCAGTACAATCCTTATCTCCCAAAATACAGCTAATTAACTGCGTTGCCATATCTAATAAGTCAAATAACTCCTTTCTAACTTGTTCATCTAGCACCTCACCTGGTCTGATATATGAAAGCACCTTGGTTATACTATTTTCAAACTGATGGTAATTCAGCTTTAAACTTTCATTATCTAAACTGGCTATGTTTTTAGTAATCAAATATCGAAATTTAGCATTACTTAAAAAACCAATTCCATATGATGAAATTTCAGAAATTATAACTCTAAGGTTTTCTGCCCTACGTTGTTTATAGAGCGTTTTTAATTCTTTAACTTTTATTTCATTTTGGGATTTAATCAAGTCCTCATTAGACTTGATCTGTGATTCAGTTGATTTTTTTACAACGTATATAGTAATTAAAAATCCAATAAAGCTGATAATTGCGGACGCTATAACACTGATTACAACTACCCAATCTGTCGAATGTTGCACATCTAAATACACTTTCTGATCTTTCGGCTGCTGTAAAGCCATAGCTTGAGTTTGTTGTTCCTGCACGTTTCCCCACATATTTTAATTTAATTATTTATTTCTCACATTCTAAACATTTTCAAAGCATTACAAAAGAAAAGCCAACTGACCATGCCTGAATCAGCTGGCAAAAGCACAAAATAAAAAACTGAATAAAGAAATTACTTCTCTTCTTTCTTAAACTCCTTAAAATCCGCTTTACGAATCATGGCATGAATACCTTTGGTCTTATCCACCACTTGAGACACTTCAAAGTCAGTGGCAGCACTTAAGTAGGCATAGGCAATTTCTTCAGAAATGCCATATTCATTGACCAGAAAACGGATCGCTTCACGGGTGGATTTACGCATGGCTTCATCTAAGTCTTCATCCAGACCCGGCGTGATCCAGAATTCAGCATTTTCAGCCAAAGGCTGTTTAATCTCTGCACCTGGAATTTTATCCTTGCCAGATTTAAGTAAAGTGAATTTTAAAGTCGCACGTGCCGAACCTTCCAAGGCAGTTAAAGCCACCTCACCATCACCTTGTACAAAGTGACTATCACCTGTATAGAACAAAGCACCTGGCACCTGTACAGGATAATAGGCCGTAGCCCCTGCTCCTAATTCATTGATGTCGATATTCCCGCCATAAAATGATGGTGGCACAGAGTGCACAGGCTCACTGGTATTTGGTGCAACGCCCATCGTGCCCATAAACGGATTCAGCGGGAAACGAATCGCTTTACCAGATTCAGTTTTTAAAACGCCTTCCCATACACCATCCGCATTTTTCTCAATTGGGGTAAAAATGGACACGTTGCCATAAGCATCAGGATTGGCTGGAGATGCATGCTCATGTTTCTGACGTTTCGGGAATTCGGGTAAGGTGCCTTTGCCATGACGGTTTGAAATCACGCCATAAGGTACACGCGGTTCAACTTTTAAAATCTCCACCTTTAGAATATCGCCCGGCATTGCCCCTTCTACATAGACAGGCCCGGTAATAATGTGTGGTCCATCTTTATGGAAATCATGTTTCAATTTGGAATTCGTGATCAGCTTGGCTTCATCCAATACATGCTCAGGCTTGACGCCTTTTGATGTGAAATATTTCTCTGCATTGCGGCCTTGATCTTCCAGCAGCCCTTCATGCGAAACTGTATCGAAAGTAACTGTGCTACCTGAAGGGACAGTCAAGACAGGTTTTGCATCTTTATTTGGCAGATAACCCCACGTAATCGTATTTAAGGTACTCGGCACATAATAATGACCTTTATATTCACCACTTTTGAGTAATGTCGGTTTATTTTCCAGCTGTTTCAGTATCTTAAAGTCTTCAGCCCATAGGCTTGTCGAAATAAAACTTAAGCTTGAAGCTACTGCCAGAGATAAAGCCAAAGGTTTTAACATGTGTTCAATTTCCGTCATAAAAAATATTACGAAAGAGTGAAAGCAATCTAAGTGCCAAAATAAGTTTAAGAGGTTTAAAAAATCTTCACTTCATTCAGATTATTGATATAGAGGTAATCGTTTTTATCCCTTTTTAGCCTGAAATTTTTATAATTTTCATACCTTATAAATATAAAAAATCAATTTATATACATACTTTTACAATGTAAAAGAACAAATAAAGCTCTTTGAGAACAGATATTAACACCCAGAATACCTTTAAGGTATCAAAAAATACTTAGAGAGTTTTGGTCGAAATTAGATCAGTATGCCATCCTAAAGAATCTCTTTAACCATTTAAAATTCTTAAGGTTCTCCTGAAGTATGAACATGTATAAGCAGATATCCCTTTGTCTCCCTCTTCTTTTCTGTAGCCAGCTCAGCCTGGCCGACTGGATTGATGATTCTGTACAAGCTGCTGAAGCACACACCATCAAATTACGCCAACATATCCACCAGCATCCTGAACTGGGCAATATGGAATTCAAAACCTCGGAGCTGGTCCAAAAAGAATTAAAATCCTACGGCATTGAAGTACGTAAAGGCTATGCCAAAACTGGTGTAATCGGTGTATTAAAAGGTGCAAAACCCGGCCCTGTGATGGCATTACGCGCAGATATGGATGCATTGCCAATTAAAGAAACTGCAACGGTGCCTTTCGCCAGCAAGCAAAAAGCCATTTATCAAGGTAAAGAATCTTATGTGATGCATGCCTGTGGACATGATGCACATACCGCCATGTTATTGGGTGCAGCCAAAGTGCTGGCCGCCAATAAAGATAAAATTGCGGGGACAGTGGTGTTTGTATTCCAGCCGGCCGAAGAAGGCGGTGCAGATATTGATAACTTCACTCATGGCGATCAGATTGGCTCACGTAAAATGATTGCCGACGGTGCATTAAAAAATCCAAAACCTGAAGTCATTTTCGGGATGCATGTAATGGCAGGTATGCCAAGTGGCAATATCTTCTACAAAGATGGTGCGATTTTAAACAGTGCCGATCATTTACGTATTCAGGTCAATGGTAGTCAGGTGCATGGCTCCATGCCTTGGGCAGGTAAAGACCCAATTTATGCCTCTGCCCAGATGGTCACCAATTTACAAAGCCTGATCAGCCGTAAAGCCGACCTGACCAAAGGAATGGGTGTGGTCAGTATTGGCAGCATTCAGGGCGGCACCACCGGCAACGTCATTCCAGATCAGGTCAATATGGTCGGGACTATTCGCTCCAATAGTGAAGATGTACGTCAGGGCATTTTAAAAGACTTGCCAAAAATGCTGGAACACAATGCCGCAGCCAATGACGTCAAGGTGAAAGTCGAAATTGCACCTTATGCACCAGTGACCACCAATGATAAAACCTTGACTGAATTGATGCGCCCGACATTGGCGAGCGTGCATGGTGAAGATAAATTGCATGTTTTAGACAACAATGCCAGCGCCAGTGAAGGCTTTGCTTATTATGGCCAGCTCATGCCATCGCTCTTCGTGTTTGTCGGTGCCACACCAGCAGATCAGGATCCGGCAAAAGCCGCACCGAACCATAACCCGAATTTCATTGTTGATGATGCGACCCTGAAAACCGGTGTTGAAAGCCATGTCCGTTTTATTCTGGACTATCCAAAAGTGGCTGAGCAGGTTCAGGCCAACTGGAAACAGAAAAATAAAGGCTAATCCTCTGCTACAAAAAATGCGCGGCTCCATGGACTCGCGCATTTTAGTATCTGCTGCTGTTTTATAAATGAGCTGTTAGCTGTTCTATACTTCCTCGATACCACTTCTGTCCAGATTTGACACCTTGTGCCATTGGTCTCAAAACTCACAATGCTAAACTTTGAACCGCTAAATTGCTTGACTTTTGGCAGGAATCCGGCAAATTCTAATCCCTCTCCTGCATCTAAAAACAAGCAAAAATTTCGAAAATCTGCATGGAACAAAACTATGGCGAATCACTTTGAATTCAATATCCGCGTTTATATTGAAGATACTGATGCGGGTGGCATTGTCTATCACGCCAATCATATTCGCTATATGGAACGTACCCGTACCGAATGGTTACGTGCCGCTGGAGTGAGCCATTACTGGCATCAGACAGACTACAACTTTGTGGTGCATAAAATTAATGTCAAATATATGCGTCCGATCCTGATGGATGATTTAATTACTGTTACGGCACGTGTCATTTCATGTAAAGCTTCATCATTTGTATTGCAACAAAATATTTATCGTGGTGAAATCATGCTTGCATCAGGTGAGGTTGAGTTGGCATGTATCAGTGCAGAGATGCGACCACGTCGACTCCCGGATGAAATCCGCGAACTAATTCAAAAAGAATTGGAACAAGACTAAAAAAATTTATTGGCACACGTAACAACTATGGCGACTCAGTTAGAATCATCTCTTCAAGTTTCAGATCTTATTTTACAAGCAAGCCCTGTCGTACAACTGGTGATGCTTTCTCTCCTGTTAGCCTCAATATATAGCTGGTATCTGATTGCCAGGCTCTATATGAGTTATAAAAAAGCCCAGGCCGATGATGAACATTTTCAGAAAATCTTCTGGTCTGGTGCTGAGCTGAATACTCTGTATAACAATGCACAACTCAATTCTAAACGCACTGGCCTTGAAGATATTTTCTATCAGGGTCTGGGCGAGTTCCTGAAACTAAAAAAACGCCATGCGCCGACTGCCCAGTCGATTGAAGGAACAGAGCGTATTCTGCGTGTCGGTTTAAGCCGTGACCAAGGTCATCTGGAACAAGGTCTGGGCGCTTTGGCCAGTATCGGCTCGGTCGCGCCTTATGTCGGTCTATTCGGTACAGTCTGGGGCATTATGAATGCCTTTATTGGCCTAGCCGATGTCGATCAGGTAACGCTAGCAACAGTCGCACCCGGTATTGCCGAAGCCTTGATTGCAACGGCGATCGGTCTGTTCGCAGCTATTCCAGCGGTATTGGCTTTCAACCATTTTACGGCCAAAGGTGAAACGGTCTACTCTGACCGTGCGCTGTTTGCCGAAGAAATGGTAGCGCTATTGCAACGTCAGTCTGTAGGCGTAACTCAGGACAAAGACTAATGGCAATTCAAGGTTCAGGACGCTTTCAGCGTATTAAAAAGCCACTGAAAAGTGACATGAATGTGGTGCCGTATATCGATGTCATGCTGGTACTTCTGGTGATCTTTATGGTCACCGCTCCGATGATTACCAGCGGTATCAAGGTTGACTTGCCTCAGGCCAATGGATTGCCGATCGAATCCAAGGATGCCCCGACCATTGTCACACTCAAAGAAGATGGTTCATATTATCTAGAATATAAAAATCAGGCGACTGGCCCAGTCACACTGGAAGAATTGACGCGTACTCTGGTTGATGCCCAAACCCAGGCGAAAAATGACAACAAGGTGCTCAATGTCGTAATCAATGGCCATAATACCCGTCCTTATGGCGATGTCATGGCCTTGATGTCCAGCCTGCAGGATGCTGGCCTTTCTCAAGTCGGTTTACTGACCAAGCCATTAGAATAAAGTATGAAAGACTATAAAAAGCCACCATTTCAGAAAAAAGCCATCGCACTTGGATTCACCTTAGGTATCCATGCAGTGGCTTTGGTGGGCCTACTTTATCTAGGCATGAGTAACCCCCCTGAACCGCCAAAACAGATTAAAACCGTTCTGATCAAGCCAGAGGACCTCAAACCGGTGACTCGCGAAGAAACCGAATTTGAGGAAGCTGCACATGAAAATGTCGCAGAAGAAATCACTCAAACGGCAGAACCCAGTATAGAACCTGCTCCTGTCATTCCGACAGCAGCCCCTGCTGTACCTGTGACTCCACCTGTGCCAAAAGCAGATACACAAAAAGTCCAGCAGGAACTGAAAGCGGCAGAGGCAGCCCAAGCCAAGGCTGCGCAGCAAGCAGCTGAAGCAGCGAAACGTGCCGAAGCCGCTGAACAGGCGAAACAAGCAGCGGCCAAAGCCAAAGCGGATGCAGCACAAAAATCCAAGGCTGAAGCCGAAGCTGCACGCCAAGCTGAACTGAATGCACAGCGCAAAGCCGATGCTGCACAAAAAGCCAAACTGGAAGCACAGAAAAAAGCCGACCTAGCTGCCAAGCAAAAAGCGGATGCTGCAACAAAAGCCAAAGCAGAGGCTGATGCCAAACGTAAGGCTGAAGCTGCTGCTAAAGCAAAGGCAGATGCGGCAGCAAAAGCCAATAATGATGCAGCGGCGAAACGTAAAGCAGATGCTGATGCGAAAGCTAAAGCCGATGCAGCGGCTAAAGCCAAAGCAGACGCGGCAGCTAAGGCTAAAAATGATGCAGCGGCGAAACGCAAAGCGGATGCTAAAGCTAAAGCCGACGCTGATGCCAAACGCAAGGCAGATGCCGACGCTAAGGCCAAAGCGGATGCAGACGCCAAGCGCAAAGCAGATGCCGAAGCAAAAGCCAGAGCTGATGCAGATGCCAAAGCTTCAGCCGCGAAACAGGCTGCTGAAGAAGCTGCACAGAAAAAAGCGGAATCTAAACGGATTGCCTCTACTGCGAAGCGCGATTTTACCAATAAAGTTAAACAGGCTTGGAATACACCAGTGGGTTCATCTGGTAAAACTGCCAACGCTCGCGTCACGCTAAGTGATAGTGGTTCTGTCATTTCTGTAGTGGTAAGTGCAAGTGATCCCGATATGAAAGCCAGTGTAGAAGCTGCAGTTCGTGCTGCTGCACCTTATCCAATGCCTTCCGATCCAGATGCACGCCGTGAAGCACGAAGCTTTACTTCAACCTTTACTGCGCAATAAAAACGGAGCCATCACATAAATAATGTTGTGATGGCTTTTATTTTTTAAGCTAAACTTCACTTTAAATTGATTAAATAATATTCACTTTTCACAGTGTCATAACAGTTTGGTCATAAATTCATGGTTTTATTCTATTAAATCCATGCGATGATGTAGGCCAAGCACCTATACAATAAATCCGTTGATTTGAGTAAATAACGAATGATGGAAAAGACTCGCAAACATCTACTCTGCCTCGCAATCATTAGCGCTTTAAGCCCTGTATTGGCAACCCAGTCCTATGCCCAATTGCATCTGGAAATTACCAAGGCACCTGAGGCAGCACCTAAAATTGCCGTTGTACCTTTCAGTCAGGATCAGAGCATTTATCCTATTGTGGAAAATGATCTGAATCGTTCTGGCCGCTTTACCAGTGCTTCAAAAAATCTGCCTGCAACAGCGACATTGAATAATCCGAATGCAGAAGCTTGGGCATCGGCTGGTGTTCCCTATGTGGTCACCGGTTCATCCAAGACCACAGCCGATGGTTCTTTTGAAATCCAGTATCAGCTCTATGATGTCGAAAAAAAACAATATCTATTAAATGAATTGCTGACTGTTCCAGCCTCACGCACCCGTCAGGCAGCGCATATGATCAGTGATGCCATCTATCAGGCATTGACCGGCATTCCTGGTGATTTTAGCGGACGTATTGCCTATGTGCTGCGTAATCCTGCTACGCCGGAACAACGCTATACCTTGCAGATTGCCGACACCGATGGCGAACAGCCAAAAACCATTTTGACCTCACGTGATCCAATCCTTTCTCCGGCATGGACACCAGATGCCAAAAAAATCGCTTATGTGTCGTTCGAAACCAAACGCCCAGCGATTTATGTACAGGATCTGGCGACTGGACAACGTGAAAAACTGGCCAGCTTCCGCGGTTTGAATGGCGCGCCGAGCTTCTCTCCAGATGGCAAGAGCATGCTGTTTACTGCTTCTATGCACGGCAATCCGGAAATCTACCAGATGAATCTGGAAACGCGTCAGCTACAACGTATGACCAATGATAGTGCTATTGATACTGAAGCACGTTATTCGCCAGATGGAAAATCTTTTATTTTCACTTCTGACCGTGGCGGTTCTCCACAAATTTACCGCCATGATCTTGAGTCAAGTAGCAATAAACGCCTGACCTTCCGTGGTGCATTCAATGCGCGTGGTACGCTGAGCGCAGATGGTAAAAAACTTGCATTAGTTCATCGTCCAAGCGGCAGTAACTATCGAGTTGCGGTTCAGGATATGACTTCCGGTGTAAACAACATTTTGACACCAACGACGCTGGACGAATCGCCAAGCTTCTCACCAAATGGCCAAATGGTGGTCTATGCCACCCGTGAAGGTGCACGCGGACTCTTGTCGATCATGTCGCTGGATGGTCGTTTCCGTATGAATTTACCAAGTGAAACGGGCGAAGTCCGTGAACCGGCTTGGGCACCAAAATAACATTTTTATATTGATAAACCCTTTACCCCATAATCAAACTTCATGGAGATGAAGATGAACAAAGTAAAATTATTTACCTTGCCACTTTTAGCAGCAGCTGTTGTCATGACAGGTTGTGCGAGCCGTAAGCCTGCCGCTGAAGTTCAAACGGGCGGTTTAGATACGACCGGTACAACAACTGTGAATACTCAAGGTCTGAGTGAAGATGCAGCACTGAATGCACAAAACATGGCAGGCGCTTCTGCAAAAGGCGTTACTGCAGAAAATAAAGCATTCTTGGCAAAACGCATAGTGCATTTTGACTATGACAGTACTGAACTCAGCAATGAAGATCTAAATACATTGCAAGCCCATGCGCAGTTCCTAATGGCCAATGCCAATTCACGTGTAGCCTTAACTGGTCATACAGATGAACGCGGTACTCGTGAATACAACATGGCGCTTGGCGAACGTCGTGCCAAAGCAGTTGAAAGTTTCCTGGTGACGACTGGTGTTAATCCTGGTCAATTGGAAGCAGTCAGCTATGGTAAGGAAATGCCAATCAATGCGGGCCATGACGAAAATGCCTGGAAAGAAAACCGCCGTGTAGAAATTAATTATGAAGCGGTACCACCATTGTTGAAATAATTTTCATTCATGATGGTTTCATTAAATAAAAAGCACTCAATCCTGAGTGCTTTTTATTGGGTTCAATGAACGAATCTGTTTACTCTGGAATCTGGTCTGATTCAGCCGGTTGCATCGATTCGATCAGGTCATGCTTATTGAATTGTTTGTACTCTGGTTTTGCTTCATAATCCCGCCATGCTTCTTTCATTTTGTCTTCAGAGATATCATCTAAAGTAATGCCTTCGCTTGGCGTTGGAGTCGCATCAAACTTCAATGTTGTCATATTTGTGCCCCTATTCTCAATTTTCCCTTGCATTCAACATAGCACTTTCTACAGGAGTTGCAAGGGCAAAATCGATACAAATAATCCAGTTTGATTTTTCTTTTAGTACGTTCTCATCTAAAATATAGCCGCATATCGTTTTGATCATTTTTTCCCGATTTAAGTCTTGGAGTTTCCCCCTATGTCATACCGCACTTTATCCCAGTTTTTACAACAACAAAGCGGGAATCTCACACCTGAGCTTGCACAAGTCATTGAAACGATTGCAAACACTTGTAAAGATATTGATCAGTTACTGCAAAAAGGAGCTTTAGCTGGTGTATTGGGAAGTGCGCAGCATGAAAACGTTCAAGGCGAAGAGCAAAAAAAACTGGATGTCATTTCTAATGACTATCTGATTGATGCTTTGCAACAGCATCCGAATGTCGGTGGTTTGGCCTCGGAAGAACTGGATGAATTCACCCCTGCACAAGAAAATGGTCAATTTCTGGTATTGTTCGATCCACTAGATGGCTCAAGCAATATCGACATCAATATGTGTGTGGGTACTATTTTCTCGATTCTTCCTGCGAAAAATGCCGTGACTCAGGCAGAAGACTTTATGCAGGCGGGTATCAACCAGGTCGCTGCAGGTTATGTATTGTATGGCCCGTCTACCATGATGGCGCTGACTGTAGGTGCAGGAACTGTCTTCTTCACATTCGACCCAGAAACTCAAGAATTCTTGCTGACTTCTAAAGATATTCAAGTCGCTGCAGATACCAAAGAATATGCGATCAATGCCTCAAATCAACGTCATTGGGAAGCACCAGTACAGCGTTATATCGATGAATTATTAGCGGGCAAAACCGGCCCTCGTGAAAAAGACTTCAATATGCGCTGGGTGGCTTGTATGGTGGGCGACATTCACCGTATTCTTTGCCGTAGCGGTATCTTCATGTATCCATACGACCTTAAAGATCCGGCTAAAGCTGGCCGTCTACGTTTAATGTACGAAGCCAACCCAATGAGCATGCTCATGGAACAGGCTGGCGGTGCATCGACTACAGGTCGCGTGCGTATTCTTGAGATCGAACCGATAGATCTACATCAACGTGTACCAGTGATCATTGGTTCTAAAAACGAAGTTGATCTTGTGACCAGCTACCACAACTAATTTTTATAGCGGCAGTCGATATTGAATCGGCTGCCGTGGATTATATCTCCCATGCCAACTTTTTTTCTTGATTCAAAAGACAATCCAAAGATTAAACACTTACGTGGTTTAATTGAACAAAATACCTATCGTAAAAAACAGGGTCAAACGGTTTTAGAAGGCACGCATCTATCTCTCGCCTGGCTCCATGAAAACCGTAAGATTGATTCTATTTTCACCACTGAACATGCACTTTCACATCCTGATTTCGAGAAAATTCTCGCAAAATACACCGGTATGGTCTTTGTTCTAAGCGAGTCTTTATACAAAGATTTAAGCACTTTAGGAACATCTTTAGCCTGTTTAGCTGTGGTCACTCTACCGACAGCAAATTATGCATTGGATTTTAAAGCAGACACTTTGATTCTGGAAAATGTACAGGATCCGGGTAATGTAGGCACCCTGCTTCGCTCTGCTGCTGCTGCCGGTATTGAACAGATTGTGTGTACCAAAGGTTCTGCATCGCTCTGGTCTCCACGCGTATTACGTGCCGGTATGGGTGCACATTTCACACTGCAAACCTTTGAAAATATTGCGCTTGAACAAATTCTTGAGCAATTTCAAATCCCTGTCTATGTGACTAGCTCACATCGCGCTGAAAGCCTGTATTCAAAAGACTTACGTAAACCTTGCGTATGGATTCTGGGCAATGAAGGTCAAGGCGTATCTGATTATGCGATGCAACATGCTGAAGCAGTGAGCATTCCGCAACCCGGTGGTCAGGAATCACTGAATGTCGCAATTGCAGGTTCGATCTGTTTCTTTGAAATGGTACGTCAACGTATCTAATTAGGGATTTAGGTTACAGTGTTTTAATACGACCCTGCCCGTGTATAAAATAGATTAAACTACAAAAATAATAAACTTAATTGTCAACCAAACCAGAATTCCCAACGTTATATGATTATGAACTTGGGAATAATGGTGGGTGTCCAATGACAGGATTTTCCATCTCTATGGATTTAGCACCAAAACAGCTGCAAACACATGATGTAAGTATTCTGAAGAGTACGGCTGAAGCACGTCTGAAGAATTTCATGCAGGATGTGACTGGGCGTGCTTTGGTGATGATGGAAAGTGCAACTCAAGGTCATCATGGTATTGCCATGGATCTGGTTCAGGAAGCTTTCATTTCCTTACACAAATCCTATGCAGAAAAAAGCACTGAAGAATGGTATCCCCTATTTTATACCATTCTCAACAACAAGTTACAGGACTGGCGCCGTAAAGAGTCACGGCGTGGTCAAATATTCTCATTTTTCAAAAAAGTCAGTCTCGATGACGACGAAATTGAATTCGATGATGTCGTCGATGAATCAACACCAACGCCTCTGGACTTTCTCGATCAGGCAGTTACTGCTGAAGAAATCCAGGAAGCGATTGCAAAATTGCCTGTGCGTCAGCAGCAGGCATTTATGCTCAGAGCCTGGGAAGGATTTGATACGCATACCACCGCACAAATTATGAACTGCACAGAAGGCAGTGTAAAAACCCATTATCACCGTGCTATCCAAGGTTTACGCGCCTCCTTAGCACATTTAAATCCATATCTGGGAGGGTCATCCGAATGAATCAAGATGATTTCTTAAAACAAGTAACTTCCAAACTTGATGGACTGGCACAACAACATAAAGACAAACCTGTTGTCATGCACCATGTTCTTGAAGAAATTCAGGATTCAAAACATTCACGCTTTGCATTTCTAAAAATGTCTGGCTTTGCTTTGGCAGCTGCGATTGCAGGCGTTGTGGTATTACCGAATCTTTCGGACCATAACGAGCCGCAAACTCAAATGGTGTCAGTCCCAAAACTGTCTCCGCAAATGCTTGAAGATTTAGAAATGTTAATGGTTTTAGGTGAGGACAAAGTTCCACATGGCAGCTAAAAAATTGGCGATTGCTTTTTGTGCATTCAGTTTTCTGCAAACCAGCTTTGCAGGATTTGAACGTTTTTGGCTATTTTCCAAGGATGCGAATACCCAAGTAACTGATACTTGGGATAGTCTCTCTGATTCTGAACAATTAGCACTGATTAAACGTTACCAATCTCTAAAAGAAATTCCCGAACAACAAAGTGTCAGCTTACAGCAGCGTATGGACTGGTTTACCCAACTCCCTGATGCGGAAAAACAGAGAATGCGTGAGACTTGGCAAATGATGAGCAGTCAGGAACGCAAAGAACTGGGCGCACGTATGCAAAAAGCATCTCCTGAGCAACGCCTTGCCATTCGCGAAGAATACATTCTCAAATATCAGCAAGTGACTCAACAGCCTAACTCGCATTAAACACTTAATATAAAAAGCCTCCATATGGAGGCTTTTTATATTTATCATATTTTATTTTCTTAAGCGGCGATAACCTGCAAGTCCTAATAATCCCAGAAGTCCCCAAATACCAACTCCCCCTCCACCACTTGAGGAAGTATTCGTATTTTTAACTGTATTACGCAACAAGATTACTGCTGTTTCTGACATTTTTTCATCAGCATCAAAAATTGTATACTCCATGCTGTAATCGGCTTGGCTTAGATTATTCTTCACACTAAATGTCAGCTGCCCACCATAACAGGTTTCTCGTTCATAAGTATCAGGACAAGCTCCTTGTCGCTCTGCCTTCAGCGAAACTCCCGCAGGAAGCTTAACAATACGAATCGGAATCTCTTTTCCATCTTTGTCCTGATAAAAAACTGATTTACCGGATGGCAGCGGCCCATCCCCGTCATCGCTATCATTTTCGAGCGGATTTACATTCACGGTAAGATTATTCTCTGGACTAATCCGGTATTCATCATCTTTTGCGATAGGTGCAATGTTTTTAAAAGCCGCTCTCAAGAGTCCTAAACTGCTCGCACCTGTCGCCTTGTCTTTCAGCGTATAAGTACAGAACTCCATATCAATGAGGCTGGTTTCTTTACCATCTGTGCGATACATCATGATCCGGTTTAAATCAGGTTTCCACTCACATTTAAGATTTGGATCATTTGGGTTTCCCTCTACACTGGTTGAATTACCTGTACCAATTAACTTACCAACACCCAAAGTTTTTACACTTACGTCATAATTTTTTGAGTTAAATACTTTAGTTTGAACTGTATTTCCGGACAGTGTTTCTTGAGGCATGGCTAAGACAAAGGGATTAATATAAATTGCACGGTATTGCTGATATTGCTTGGTATATTTCAGCAGATCTTCGTATTCTTTTAATTCTTCCTTTAAGCCAGGCAGCTCATCTACCGGGGTATTTTTATCCGCAATAATTCTTTCAATATCATCTATATTTTCTTGATAAAAGGCATTTAACCCCACCAAGTTGTTATTGTTCAGATCCGTAATATCTGCTGCAGTCAGACGTCGAATTTCAACTGAACCAATTTCGCAGGTGTTTTTTGCATCTGGATTCAATGTCAAGGTTGATCCAATCACACGATCAATCACACGTTGATCTCGATCACTACAACCACTAACTCCGATATCGACTAAATCTGTTGTCGTCTGATTATCTCGTGGGTAATACATGCCTAGAAAACGGTTATCAATAGCAGGTTCAAGATAATGTGTTAACAAACTGCTGATCGCACTGTTAGAAACATCCAGATTAGTTGACGTGACATCCTCTTTTAATGCCGGCAACACACAACGCGAAGGTCCAGTATTTGCAATTGCATTTCGATTTGTAGAGGATTCAACACGTTGTTCCGTAGTCGGATTTCCATCATTTAAGGCATATTCACAAGATAACCCCTGATTAAAGGCTAAGATGTTAAAATTTAAATACTTATAACCAGTATTGTCATAAAATAAGGTGGATTGAGCTGTATTTTCAACAATAGTATTACTCAATGCCGTTAAGCTAGAGAATGTACTGAGTGGACGATTCGCTTGATTCGTCATGCGTACAATATGTCCTGTGGTACTTGCAGTATTCTTCGCAATGGTAGAATTAACAATTTCTACTGTGGCATAGCCACAAAAATCAATAATACTGTTAGTAAGATCTGAACCATTTTTAACAATACTACTGGAATTAATTTTCACATTGGTTTGAGTTGTACCTAAATTTCCCTGACAGTCCATCGCCAGAACGCTACCATATGAACTCGCCTGATTTTTTTGAATCAAAGAATCCTGAATGATAATATTCCTTTCTGTATTCATCGCTACGCTATAAATAGCCCCACCTTCTGCATCGGCTCTGGAATTGACTATTTCACTGGTATTAATACTTAAAGGTCCTGCTACATAGAAAGTACCACCATTGCCTTTATCCAGACTGTTTGTTGCTGCATAACCATCCTTTAAGATCAGATGATGAATGTCTAGACTGGATTGACTGGCAATACTGTTAAAAATACGGGTTTTCCCCTGACCCGAAATCGTGGTTTTTAAAGCTTCTCGGGTTGGATATAAATTCGTAATCGGACTACGACTGGTATAACTAAGTGGTGTTTTTCCATAAATTTTGAGTGCAGATTCTACGATCAACTCTCCATCCAGTTTGTATTCGCCTGCTTCAAGCTGGATGACATCTGGTGCTGAGCCATCTAATCGAAGTGTACGTCCTACATTACATCCACCATAAGATTTATCCAGTTTTGCAGTCCTAATGGCTTCTCGCAAAGAACAGGCATTATTATTCTCGCCATCTTCATCCACAAAAGTAGTGACATATATCGTTTTATCTTCGGCTGCCATTAAACTCATGGCAGATAAAATCATGGCCGCAAGCAGTCCTTTTTTATAATTTTTCATGATTTATCCTTAATCTTTTAATCCACGGCGTAAACCTATTAACCCGAGTAAAATCAGTAATCCACCATATCCTAATGAGCCACCTGAAGTTTTGACTGCTTTGTCTTCCATTTCATTTTTTGGTTCCTGAACAATCTGAGTAGTAATAGCCATATAAGGTTTACTTTTATTAAATCGTGTAGATGAGGTCACCACTTGTAGTTCGAAAATATCTGCTCCATGCCAGGTAGAATCCGGGGTATAAACGACATTGCCATGAATATCGATGACTGTTTTACCCTTGGAAGCTGTTTTGGTTTGTACTACTTTCAAACAACCATCTTGCCAAGGCTCACCCGTCGGATTCTGACCAACAATGGCATTACACTGTTCTTTTGGAATTAAATCACTATCTCCCAGATAAGATTCAATTGAAAACTTGGCATTTTCACCCTTTAACAGGTCTTGTCCCACCAGACTACCCGAAGTCGGGATCGTGATTTCAACTGCACCTCGATCACAAAACAGGTTATCCATCAAACGGTTGATCCCACGCTGATCTGCTGCCTCACATGTTACCGTTGGATTTGCCAGATTCAATCCTGTGCCTCTATTCACAATTGGCGATTCATTCACAAGCATATAGTTCAACAAAATTCGTGGGCGCATATAACCGAGAAATTGTCCTTTAGGAACGCTGTATGGACAAAGTATGGCATTATTATTTTCTTCTAGGGTCTGACAAGCACCTTCACTTTTATCTGAGGATTCAGCAAAAAGTCGTGTACCACTCCAGAACTGATTTGGTGCGACTGTATCCCCTACACCACAGGAGGCTGTCAGCAGATTATTTTGCGACAAAGTCTTGTCACCAGTGATAATTTGGCAATCCTGTGTACCATTTCTTAAAATAATACTATTCGCTACATAAGCTCTGCCATACGGCGCATGGATACGTAAAGCAGTATTTTCATTATCAACCATGGTGAGATTATTCAATCCCATCCCGTCCATGACATTAATAAGTACACCCTTATTTTTTAGTATCGTACTACTTAATACCTCCCCACTAATACCTTGATCTTTACTGGAGTCAGCAAACTGTCCCGCGCTATAAATATTGGTTGCTGAATTATCCAGTGTCTGGTTATTTTTAAGTACACTTTGCAAAATAAGGAAATCAGGTAGCTCGCTATACAGGATCGCGCCTCGTTGGGCTTTGTTATTTTCGATCAGACTATTTTTAATTTCTGCACGGCTTGTTAAGTTCTGACCAAACTTGCCAGCATTATAAATTGCCCCACCCAAGTTGGCAGCAGCATTAAATAGACGGTTATATTCTAGATTTAGCTGACCTTTATTATAAATTAGGCCACCTTGTTCAGCACAACTGGTTTTACCACAGCCTTCGAGATCCAGTTCTTTCAAATTTAACTGAACCAGTGTATCTGTACTATTGATCCGAAAAAGATTATCGGTACCTTTCATTTGAATATGGGCATTATGCAAGCCTAATGCTTTTTCATCCGTACTGAATTCGCTATCACTTTCTGCGACCGAACGGATGGTAAGAGATTTTTTAATCGCGATATGCTGGTTCAACACATAGGTATTTTTTTCTTTTAAAATAATGGTACTGGATGAGTTCTCCCCACCACAGCCCATAAAACCTGCTTTAGCTAAGCCACGGTTAACATACTCAACAGCTTCTCGAAGTGAACATTCCTTGTCATCTTTTTCAATATCTTCTGTAGTGGTTACAATAATATCTGCACTATACGACTGCCCCGCTATACATAGCAAAGCTATGCCTATGCTCTTCTTGAGCATAACCTTCTCCTTAATTTTTATTTCTTTCTTTTTCTTCTAAAGTTGCAGAATCCTTGCAACAGAGAATTATTTTGCCTTACTGTGGCATAGACTGAGTAATTACTCAAGATTTTTTATGATTTACCGATATTCGTCAATCAAGGCATATATCTGCCGCAGATTGGCATTGCTGACTTTCAGCTTTTCTCCTTTAAGTAATTGAATAATCTGCTCTAATCTTTGAAGCAGCACTGAAGTTTGATGTGGTCCATGGCTTAGTAAATAGTCAAATATTTGAGGGTCTAAATGGATCCCACGACGATCGAGTACCGAGGAAACCAGCGCATAGCGATCAGCATACAGGCTACCACTCGGAACACGAGTACTGACCGCCTGCGTGAGACGAGATTGTAAATCTGGCAATTCAAGTTTGAGTTCTATAGGTGCAAAACGTGACGAAAACACCAACTGTCCACCACCTTCATTATTATAATTAATCAAGTGAAAGACGGCGCGTTGCCAATGAGGTACGCCGCTAATTGCTTCGATATCATCAAGTGCCACCAGATCAAAACGATCCAGAGAAGTAATCGCCTCAGTCGGTGCATCTAAAAGCTCAAGCAAAGATACCTGAATTGCAGATTTACCCACTTCAAGATAAGAGTCACAGATGGCAGACAATAAATGACTTTTACCTGTCCCGGCTCCACCATAGACATAAAAGCGGTTGATCAGGCTTGCATGTAATTGACGGACAGCATCAATGACATGCCCCCAACCCGGCCCTGAAAAATCACTGATTCGGGCATCGAGCTGAGGTTCTATATCTAACTGCAATTGACGCATATGATTTTTTGGCCTTATGAGTCTTTACGATGAGGATCGTGAATTTTACTTGAGTTATCCTCTGCTTGCAGCGGTTTTTTCTGTGGCTTTTTCATTTCAATATCAACATCTAAATCTGCTGTTTCAATGTTGATTGAACCGGTAGAGGCATCTTGCATGACAACAGCCCGATCACCATAAAATGGCGTATGTTCATAATACTCACGGATATGCCGCAGTAGTACCACAATCACGGCTGCCACCGGTAAGGCAATCAGCATGCCCAAGAAACCGGCCAGTTGCGCACCTGCCAGAACTGCAAATACTACAGCTACAGGAGAAAGACCGATTTTATCACCCAACAGGAATGGTTGTAGAATATAGCCTTCGACTGCCTGCCCGACCATAAAGACAATCCCGACCAATACCAGTTGCCACCAGTCGATTCCAAATTGGAAAAAGGTTGCAATGACTGCGGCAATAATTCCAACCGCAAAACCAAGATACGGAATGATACTGCACAATCCGGCAATCATCCCGATGATCAAGCCAATCTCTAGGCCAATGAGTTGGAGTCCCACTGCATAAACCACGCCCAGCAGAAGCATGACCAGGAACTGACCTTTGACAAAGGCACCTAAGACACTATGACATTCACTCACAATATTTAAGGTTGTTTTTTCATAAGGACGGGGAATTAGACGACGTAAGCTGTCCAGCATACGATCCCAATCCAGCAAGAAATAAAAGGCAATAATCGGAATCAGGACAATCGTGCCACCAATCTGGATAAAGTTCAGACCAGATTGTGCCAGTTTCAGCAGCATTGCCTGAATACTGTCCGCACTATAATTGGTCTGAACATAGTCCATTACTACTGAGGAAATCTGATCGGTATCGATTTCCATCGGGACCAGATTAAAGCTATCGGAAAGCCAAGGTAGGAACGTGTAATTGATCCAGTGAATCCCGGCCGGAATGCTATCACGCGCATACATTAGCTGCTGCCAGACCAGTGGCACCAGATACCACATCACCAATGTAACCACGATCCCAATTCCGATAAATACAATACTGATCGAGAGCCATCGAGCCAGCCCAATGCGGTGTAAAACATCAACCAAGGGGCTAAATAAATAAGCAATTAGAAAAGCTGCCACAAAAGGAACCACAACTGGTTTAAGCAGATATAAAACCCAAAGTATCAATGCTATACCAGCAAGTATAAGAATGCGCCGTAAAGTACGATCGACCATAGAATCTTGCCTTTTCTCTATTAATCATTCTAAAAATTAAAATATTTTAATAAAGATAGCATTTTAGGCCACAAATACCATAAGAGTTTTACATATTCAGGTTATAATCGCACCCGCGAATGCGGAGACTTCATTATGAGCAACTCAACTTCTACCCCAAACACTGGTTTAAGCTACAAAGATGCAGGTGTCGACATTGAGGCGGGCGACGCGTTAGTCGATCGTATCAAATCTGTCGCTAAGCGTACCTCACGTCCCGAAGTTATGGGCGGCCTAGGTGGCTTTGGTGCACTTTGTAAAATTCCTAAAGGTTATGAAGAACCTGTTCTCGTATCTGGCACAGATGGTGTTGGTACAAAATTACGTCTGGCACTGAATTTGAACCGTCATGACACAATTGGTCAAGACCTGGTTGCAATGTGTGTGAATGACCTTCTTGTCTGTGGTGCTGAACCACTGTTCTTCCTTGATTATTATGCAACTGGTCACTTAAATGTTGATGTTGCTGCAAATGTAGTCACTGGCATTGGCGCTGGTTGTGAACTTGCTGGCTGTGCATTAGTTGGCGGCGAAACTGCTGAAATGCCAGGCATGTATGAAGGCGAAGATTACGATCTTGCAGGTTTCTGTGTCGGTGTTGTTGAGCAAAGCAAAATTATTGATGGCTCTAAAGTCAAAGCGGGTGACGTTTTAATTGGTGTAGCTTCTTCAGGTGCGCACTCAAACGGCTACTCACTGCTTCGTAAAATCTTGGACGTGAAAAACGTTGATCTAACTCAAATCGTCGATGGTCGCCCACTTGCAGATGTTGCAATGGAACCGACACGCATTTATGTAAAACCAATTCTTGAGCTGTTAAAACACGTTGATGTACATGCGATGGCACACATCACCGGTGGTGGTTTGCCGGGTAACTTACCGCGCGTACTTCCTAATGGCGCTCAAGCACTGGTAAATGAATCTTCTTGGGAATGGCCTGAGCTATTCAAGCTTCTACAACGTGAAGGCGGCGTAGAACAGTTTGAAATGTATCGCACTTTCAACTGTGGCGTCGGTATGGTGCTGGTTGTTGATGCAGCTGATGCAGACAAAACTGTTGAATTACTCAACCAGCTTGGCGAAAAAGCATGGGCAATGGGTCAGATTCAAGACAATGCTGAATCGGTTGCAGGTGCAGACGAAAAAATTCGTGTGATCTTTGCGTAATTTCGCATGATTAAAATTGCTGTACTTGTTTCAGGTAGCGGATCAAATCTGCAAGCCTTGATTGATGCCAATCTTTCGGGGAAAATTGTGGGCGTGATTTCCAACAAACCTGAAGCCTTTGCTTTAACGCGTGCACAACACGCAGGCATACAGACTGCAGTTATTGAACACAAGCAATATCCAAACCGTGAGGCTTTTGATGATGTGATGCATCAACAGCTTTTGGACTGGGATGTGGATCTGGTGGTACTTGCCGGCTTTATGCGAATTTTAAGTGGAAAATTTGTGAAAGCCTGGGAAGGGAAAATGTTAAATATTCATCCTTCCCTGTTGCCTTATTATAAAGGTATGCATACGCATCAGCGTGTACTCAATACCGGTGATGTTCTGCACGGCTGTACGGTGCATTATGTTACGGCTGAGCTGGATGCAGGGCAAGCGCTTGCTCAAGGTGTTCTCAAGGTTTCTCATCACGATACGGTAGAAAGTTTGGCAACACGTGTGCATAGCCTCGAGCATGTGATCTATCCACAAGTCGTAGAATGGATTTGTAGCGGAACGATTCAACATACTAAAGATGGTGTGTTATATCGAAATGAGAAAATGCAAGCGCCTGTTCAATTCTGCAAGTTTTAAAAAAGTTTAGATATAAAAAACGCATCCTCGGATGCGTTTTTTTATTTCCAATATATTCAATAATTCAAGCAGACTGTTGCTGAATCAGCTGTTTGACCAAGCCAGCTACTTGATCAGGTTGTTCCAATGGGAACATATGTCCACCATCCACCACGGTAAAAGGAATACCAAACTTCTTTTGCACTTGCTGCGGGAACTTGCGGGCCAGAAATGGACCTTTCTCGGCAACGACCAGATGCACAGGAATTTTTGGTTTTGCCTGAGGCAACCACCATAGCGACGGATTGGTTCTAAAGACTGCGACCTCATCCCTTTTAGGGATAGTGAGTTCTACTCCACCCCGGATGGGATCCTCCTGCAAGGCATGGTCAATATAAGCTTGGAAACAATCCGCATCAAAATCCTGATAAAAACCTTTAGGGCGCAGCAATTCAGCGGCTTGTTCACGTGAATCCCAATGGTCACGACGGCGTTTCGACAGACCTGCTGGAGACATTTTATCCAATGCTTTTAAGCGCAAAGTCTTTGCAATATGTAAGGCAAAGGCTTCTTTACCCATAATCATCGGCGGGTCCAGCATGATCATTTGCGAAAACAGCTCTGGGCGCTGCAAAGCCGCCTGCAGAGTTAACACGGATCCCAAAGAATGCCCCAGACCAATGACAGGTCGCCCATGTGACTGGCGCACAATACTATCAATCACTTGCTGGGTCAGGCTTTTCCAATGGTTATCAATCGGATAACGCTTATCTGGCCCTAAAAGCGGCACATAGATAATATCGTAATCATCTTGCAATCCATCAAACAGCTTTTTATAGACTTTGGATGGCACGCCATTGGCGTGCGCGAAATGAATCAGTGGTTTCATTGCAGTGTCGTGCTGTTTTCTGACTGAAGCTTCTGTGCAACCGAAGAAGCAATTCCATCCCCAATCGATGACCCCATACGACCCAAGACTGATTCAAATGGACTATATTCAATGGTGTAATTCAACGCTTTTTCAGTTTTCAGTTCACGTTTCAAGGTATTTAAGCTACCGATACGATCCGCAATACCTAATTTCACCGCCTGATCACCGGTCCAGAACAAGCCAGAGAAAATGGCAGGATCATTGGATTTCAACTTAGCCCCACGTCCCTGTTTCACTGCATTAATAAAGTGACCATGCACATTATCTAGCACACCCTGTACATGAGCTTTTTGCGCAGGATCAACTGGCTGAGTCATCGACAGTAAGGCTTTGTTTTCGCCTGAGGTCATAGTGCGATCTTCAACACCTAATTTTTGCAATAGATTAGTCACGCCATAATTCGGCATGATCACCCCAATTGAACCGACCAAGCTCGATGGATTGACAATAATTTCGTCCGCAGCTGAAGCAATATAATAAGCACCTGAAGCCCCAGTATCGCCAATCACGGCATACAGTTTTTTCCCAGGATACTGTTTTTTCAGATACTGAATTTCCTGCCAGATTTCATCCGACTGTACCGGCGAACCGCCAGGTGAGTTAATATTCAGCACCACTGCTTTACTTTGTTTATTTTCAAAGGCTTTTTTCAATGATTTGATAGTATTGCTACTGTTGACACTCTGCTTGTCAGCAGCAATCGTCCCCACAATATCCACGACTGCGATATGCGAACCCGCAGCAGTACTGGCATCTGAAGAAACGGAACTACAGCTTTTGCCTAGCGCCAAAATAACGACAAGCAGATAAGCAAAAGTCAGAAATTTAAAGAAAATCCCCCAACGGCGCGCGCGGCGCTGTTCTTCTACCGAAGCTAAAACCGCTTTTTCCAGCAGTTTCCATTCCGGACCAGTCGGTTGAACTGGCTGTTGCGTATTTTGTATTTGATTTTCAGGTTTTGGTGGCCAATCGGACATAAATAATCCAATAAATTGATTTATATTGAACCCATTATATACACTGAATCGGGTAATTCTGTCTAAACAAAACGTTTTCGCCTATAATAAATTTTGTTCTCTTTTTTTGTACTTAGACGAAATCAATGACGAAACAGGGCTCACGGAATTCAGCTTACGGTTTACTCAAATACATTAGCCGCCAACCGCTTCCGGTTTCTCGCTGGATGGCCCGTATTCTGGCCTTTATTGTGAACAGTTTTAAAGTCACTAAAACTTCGGAAGTCATTCGCCTGAATCTTGAAATCAGTCTTTCAGAACTGTCCGGTCAGGAACGTGAAAAGATTAACCGTGCTGCGGTTCGCAATGAATTAATGTCATATTTCGAGTTCTTTACTATTTGGGGCTCAAGCAATCAGAAAAATCTTAAACGCGTTCATCGCGTTATTGGCGAAGATCTACTTCATGATGCCCTTGCACAAAATAAAGGTCTGGTTTTAATTGTGCCGCATTTTGGTACCTGGGAAATCATGAATGCCTATATCGCCCAGTTCACTTCAATGACCATTATGTACAAACCTGTGAAAAATCAGGCTGCAGATCAATTTGTACGAACCGCCCGTAGTCGTGAACAAGCGCATCTGGTGCCGACCGATGAATCTGGCGTTCGTCAGATTTTTAAGGCCTTAAAACAAGGCGGCACTACGGTCATCCTTCCTGATCATACCCCGAATATTGGTGGTGAATATATTCCTTATTTCGGTGTGCCTTTAGCTACGAGTAATTTGAGTGCTAAGCTGATTCAAAAGACCAAAGCGCGCGCCCTGTTTTTATATGCTCTACGTAATACTGCAGATGGATTCGATATCTTTATCGAAACGGTTGATGAAAAAATTTATAGTGGCAATGCCAATCAAGGTACGCAAGTCATTATCAACAGTATTGAAAATTTAATTCGCCGCCATCCGGAACATTATCACTGGAGTTATAAACGCTTTAATGCGCATCAAGATTTAGGAAATCTCTATAAACTTGAACATGAACAAGCCTTGGACAAAGTAAATGCGTTGAGAACACAAGACGCCCATGAAGTTTTGCCGATGCTGGAATCAGTGACTTAAAGGCTGACGATACAACCACCGCCATTCATGTCGTTCGGCAGAAAGCACCAGTTCTGAGCCTTGTTGCTGGAAGTGTACACTCCCCTGTTCTGCCGTGGTCAATAAGGGAATATTAAGAGCTTTTAACCGTTGCTGCGTCAGTTGGCTCGGGTGGCCATAGCGATTAAATTTCCCAGCCGAGGCAATCGCCAATTTAGGTCGCAAAACTTCTAAAAATTGATAGGCTGAACTGTGCTGACTGCCATGATGGCCGAGTACCAGCACATCGACTTTAAGTTCCGGATAATTTTGGAGTAACTGATATTCAGTTTCCCAACCCGCATCCCCCATCAGTAAAAATTTTTGATACGGTCCGGCATTTTTAACTTGCAGATATATCACACAAGATCGGTCGTTTTTATTGAAGTTTGGCGTATTTAGCTGCTGCTGCCGAGGTGCCAGAATTTTAAAGTTAATCGTCTCAGACCATTGCCATTGCTGTCCTGCATAACAAAACTGAAAACTTGAAGAAGCAGCTGTTTCAGGCATCTGATTGGATGACACTTGTCGGATGTTTAGTTGATCTTTAATGCTGTGATATGCACCGCTATGGTCCTGATCCAGATGGGTCAAAATCAGTTGATCCAGTTCTCCAACACCTTGCACAGACAAAAATGGCATAATCACTTGCCGACCAATACTGAATTTTTCTTCATTATAATAACCGCCCATATCGATCATCATGCTCTTTTGCCCTTCCCGAATGAAGATGGCCTGTCCCTGCCCGACATCCAGAACAGACAGCTGAAATGCATGCTGATTAAGTTGAGGAATGCACAGTGGTAAACAGGCAAGTGCTGTCCAGCTTTTGGGTACTAAGCCCCGTGGTAAAAAGACAATTAACAAGCCCAAAATACATAGAGCAATCATCCAGACATTCATAGCCACCGGAATCAATTGGGGCGCAAACAGCTGATCAAGCAGATTCAAAAATGCCAGCAGTATATGAATAAAAATATCATTGAGCTGAAACAGCAGACTCGAAAGTGGTTCAGAAATGAAAAATAATAAAGCCGCCAGAATATCTACGGGAACTATTAGCAGGCCAATCCACGGGATGGCTACTAGGTTGCTTAGCGGGGTAATCCAAGCCACCTGCTTAAAAAACAGCATCATTAAGGGAAACAGGGCCAGAAAAATTTTCCACTGCGACTCCACTAAAACTTTCATTGCAAAATACAGACGTTGTAATGCTGTTTGTATTGTTTGATTCGGTTGCTGCTGAATGGTTTGATAGATTCGCAGCAAGACAAAACAGGCACCATAAGACAGCCAGAATGCGGCCGATAAAATACTAAAAGGATCAAAGAGCAACAATAAGGCAGCACTTAGAATCAACAGCTTTAATGGCTGCACGCTTTGCCTGAGCAACAGTGTAAAAGTCACAATCACACAAATCAGTAAAATACGTAGCGCCGGAATTTCAAAACCGACGAAGGCACAATACAGCAGTACACAGAGCAAAAAAGGCAGACTCAAAAAATACTGCCTTGGCCATTTCAGATAAATCTGCGGCGTGTACCTTGAAATCAGATATTGCAAACTGCCACAGATGATAAAGGCAAAGATCAGGACATGTGGTCCAGAAATTGCCAATAAATGACTCATGCCAAACCGTTGAAACTGCTGTTCCGTCGCTTGATCCAGTAAACTTTCATCACCGCTTAATAGAGCCAGCAACAAGCCTTTCTGCTGTACGGGTTGTCTAGCCACAAACTCTCTTAAGGCCAGTCGCTGTTGTTCTACCCAAAGTAAAAATCGCTGACCCAAATTTTGCTGCTGACGTAGATATTTGCCATAACCTAACGCATAGAGTTGTTGCGGTTGCAGCTCTTGGATGTGCTTGATCCTAAACCCGGCCATGACATTTTGCTGTAATGCCCATTTTTCTGCATCAAAGGCACCTGGTGTGGCATAACTATGGTTAGGTCGAATCTGGCCTTGTAATAAATAGTAGCGTCCCAGTTCAAGAGTTTGTTGTTTGGTTTCATCATTTACCAAACTAGATGTGACAGGATCTGAAACTGGCAGAAAACCCATCCACTTAATTGTAGTACCGTCAGGATTAAGCACGTGCAGGGCTTGCTGGATATTCTGATCACCAAGCTTATTCAGCTCTTTGATATACACTACGATTTCTTTTTCAGCGACTTCGTGCTCTCGCTTGGATAAACGTTCAGCCAATTGCAGATTGGCATAAGCATGACCTAAAAACAGTCCCAAAAGCAGGCTTGATCCAGCGATCAACAAGCTTCGCAGCGGTGTATTCAAGATGAACTTTAATTTATGGCAACACAGATACCACAGCAGCGCAATGATCAAAACTGCCGTCCCGCTCAGTTGAACAGACAGGAAACTTTTCCCCATACAGGCAAGGCCTAAAATCCAGCCAATACATAGCCACTGCAACATTGAATCTTATTCTGTCTTGTTATTATTTTGCCCAATAATAAAGCCCACCGGAGTGAGCTTCAATCAAATGCGAATATTCTCGTTATTTATGGTTCAATCCAGAGACCATCCTGCATATGTAAAATCCGATCTGCTGCATGGGCTAGCTGTTCATCATGCGTCACAATCAGCATCGCCATATTGAACTCACGTTGCAATTCGGTCAGCAGTTCAAAAATCTTTGCTGCAGTCTTGCGGTCTAGATTTCCGGTCGGTTCATCGGCCATCATCAGTTTAGGTTTACCGACCACTGCACGCGCCAAAGCTACACGCTGACGCTCACCTCCGGATAATTCACCCGGCTTGTGAGTCAGACGATGCGAAAGACCAACACGTTCCAGCAAATATTCGGCCTGCTGTTTGGCTTCCTTAAACTTCATGTTGTCGCGTAACATCAGCGGCATGGCCACATTTTCCAGTGCCGTAAATTCTGGCAACAGGTGATGAAACTGATAAACAAAGCCCAAATGCTCATTCCGCACATAACCGCGTTCTGCTTCAGACAAGGTATCAAAACGGCGGCCATTCACCATGACCTGACCTGACGTCGGGCGATCCAATCCACCCAAAACATGTAATAAGGTACTTTTGCCTGAACCACTTGAACCTACAATCGAAACAAACTCACCTGCTTTTACCTGTAGCGACAAGCCGCGAATCACATCGACAGTGGCCTTGCCATCGGTAAAGGATTTGTGAATATTCTGGGCATCTAAAATCAGATTACTCATAACGCAAAGCCTCTGCCGGTTGAATTTTTGCTGCACGTAAAGCCGGATAAATTGTCGCGACAAAACTGAGTGCCAGTGACAAGCCTACAATCACCAAGACATCCTGCCAGCGCAGATACGAAGGTAAGTAGTTAATAAAATAGGCATCAAACATATTCAGGCCTAAAGTATTGTTGAGCCAGCCAATAAAGCTACTGATACTGGTTGCCGCAATAATCCCGAGGATGGCCCCTGCACAAGTTCCAATCACCCCAATCACGGTACCTTGCACCATAAAGATTTTGGTAATGGTGGCAGGTGAAGCCCCCAAAGTCCTTAAAATGGCAATGTCCGATTTTTTATCCGTCACCACCATCACCAGTGAAGACACAATATTAAATGCCGCGACTAGAACGATCAGGAATAAAAGCAGGCTGACCATGGCTTTTTCCATCTGAATCGCGCTGAACAGATTACCATGGGTATAAGTCCAGTCCGAAGCATAGAAATTCCCCGGCAAATCACGCACAATTTCCTGAGACACTTGTGGTGCCAGGAAAATATCATCCAGCTTCATACGCACACCCTGCGCACCATCCGGTAGACGCAGTAAAGTTGACGCATCATTTAAAGCGATATAACCCATCATCGAGTCAACTTCAGCCCCAATACTGAAAATTCCCACCACTTTAAAACGTTTAAAACGTGGGACGACACCGGCGGGTGAAGGAGTCGCTTCTGGCAGAACCAGAGTAATATTGTCATTTAAACCTACACCCATGGCATCGGTCATTTGCTTGCCTAAAACAATACCAAATTCACCTTTTTTCAGGCTGTCGATACTGCCCTCAACCATATGGTTTTGTATGATCGAAACTTTTTTCTCATACTCGGGTTCGATCCCGCTGACCATAATGCCGGCGACCTGACCCTGTGCGGTCAGCATGCCTTGTAATTGAGTAAAAGGTGCAACCCCCTGGACATGTTCATGCTGCTCAATCTGCTTTGCAAGTTCAGGCCAATTTGTTAAAATTTGCGTCGAGGAAACAGTCGCTTGAGGTATCATTCCCAAGACACGATTTTTCAACTCTCGGTCAAAACCATTCATCACAGACAAGACTGTAATGAGGACTGCCACACCGAGTGTAAGGCCGATCATTGAGACCAACGCGATAAAAGAAATGAAGTGGTTACTACGCCGTGCGCGAGTATATTTCAACCCTATATACAGCGAGATTGGTTTGAACATAACCATCTAGTCCGAGGTAATAAATTATGAAAAATGTACAGCATCCAAACGGATTTGCGGAAAGACGCGTCATGTCTCGAATCGATGCTGCCTTACGAATTAATTATCAGATTATTTCCGATGATGTTGCCTTGAATGATCCTTACGATCCTAACTTCGTGTTGCCCCGCTATTTTCTACTACTTGCAGAACTAGATCAATTTGATCATGCGGTTAACTACGAATTAGAACAATTATCTGAAAAAGATCAACAAATTGCTCGAATCTTATCCTTATTCAACCAAAAATTAAACCTTATTACCGGTTCTTTGTATGACGCAATTGTACAAAGCATGTTACCTGTACCGGAACAGGTGAACTTTTCAGAAACCGGTTTTAGCTTCTTTAATGAGCGTCCTATCGCTGAAGGCACTTATCTGCACGTAACTTTGAGTCATCCGGAAAATTTCTTCCATATTGCAGCAACCGCTCAGGTGGCCTATAGTCGTGAAGAAGAAAATGGTAAATATCGGACAGGTGCGTATTTTATTACCATGCATCCACAGGACCGTGTCAAACTGGGTGAATGTGTTAAGGCTCGCTTTGCCTAAATCACTGCGTTAATCAATTTCTATTCAGTACCGGTGGATGATGAAAGGCGAGCGTTATAGCTCGCTTTAATTTCTCTGGAAAAATATAATAACAAACCAGCCAGTAAGATAACGACACCAAAGAAAGCACCGCCCGATAATTTTTCATCATTCAGAATTACCCCAACCAATAAGGCCAGCATCGGCGTCAAAACCGTAGTCAAAGACAAAGTGGTCGCCTTGATTTTCTGTACCAGTTTAAAATAGCAGAACATCGCAATCAGGGACGCCATGATCACCGCATAGCTGAGTCCGATCAGCGATTTAGCCTGCGGAATCTGGGTCGGTGCAAATTGCCAGATAAACGGCAGCATGGCACAGGCCATCACCGCTGAAACTGCAATAGAACCGGCCGCTTGCGCCATGGGTTCAAGAGGTGCATTGACTTTTTTCACCCAAAACATCGAAATACAGTAAATAAAAACACTGAGCAACATCAGGCCTATTCCGATCGGCTGAATATGCTGATCTTTGCCACCCACACAAATAATCCCCAGTCCCAGCAGTGCAATTGCCATGCCGCACCACTGCGAAGCATACAGCTTGAGCTGAAACACAAAACGGCCAATCAAACCGGTAATAATCGGTGCCAGTCCGAACATCAGGGCAATAATGCCCGAACTCAGATAATCCGTGGCCAGATAAGTGAAAATCTGTGAGCCGATAAAACTACATGCACCTGCCAGGTAACTGTGCATGGATAATTTATCTAAGGGAAAACGGGTTTTAAACAGCCACAATAAGGTAAATGCAAAAGGTAAAGCCAAAAAGAAACGCAATGCCAAAGCCCAGAGCGGATGCAAATCCGTCACACTCCAGACAATAGCTAGCGGTGTCGTTGCCCAGATAAAAACCAATAAAAGATAGGTGGCAATCATATTGGTTTGTGTGGGCATGCGAGTCACTCTGAATAAGGCTTAAAGCGCGGAAGTTTTACGTTTTTGTTTTTGGATGGTCTGATCGAGTGCGCTGGAAAATTCGCGTTTATCCCGTTCTGAAATCGGTGGCGGCCCGCCCGTTTGCACGCCTGCACCGCGTAAGCTGTCCATAAAATCACGCAAGTGTAAGCGCGCTTTGACATTGGCCGTAGTATAAATTTCACCGCGGGGATGAATCGCAATCCCGCCTTTTTCAATGACTTCCGCAGCCAAGGGAATATCTTGCGTCATGACAATATCATGCTCTTTCATACGCAGAATAATTTCCTTATCTGCAGCATCCGCTCCACTCATCACCTGAATTGAATTAATTCTAACCGAAGGTGTGATTCCGACTGGTTGATTGGCGACAAAAGTGACTTCCAGCTGATAGCGATCCGAAGCACGAATAATCACATCTCGCAGCATACGGGGCAATGCATCGGCATCGACCCAAAGTTTGAATGGCAACACAGGGCTTCCCATTAAGGTATTAATCATGGTTATTCTAGCAAATTGAGACGATCAGGTTGATGATTAAATCGCTCCATTTTCATTGCATCTGTCATCAATATTTTAAAAAGCATGTGCTGGGTAAAACTGGCGTGATTCACGCGAGAAAAAAATTTGACTTCATTTGACTGGCATTTTAATTTTAAAATTCATTCGATTGACTTGAAAAATCGCAATGACCCTCGATTAACTATAAATACGTCATCCAAAATCAATTGTGCATATGAAAAATCAGAATAGCCCAGAGATCATCACCATTGATGATCAAAATTTCGGTAGTCATGTCGAACACTGGACCTTGCTCACCGACAACCCTGGCACAGATGTACCACAGTGGTTAGGCAAAGCTCTTGATGAACCAATCATGCCGATGGGCCTTTGTACACAAGAATGTGATATGGATGCAGAGACCTGGCTGATTCAGGGACCAAGTAAAGCTGCGGTACAGTTGAGTCAAGTGATTGCCGTCGAAAACAATAAACCTCAAGCGGTAAAAACTGCATTCCCCTGCTTTGATAGCCCTTATCAGGTGAAAGCCACGATTGACCGGATTATTTCCTGTAAATCCAATACCCAAGCTGTATTGCGGCTAAATTTAGGTGCTAACAATATTATTTACGCTTTCGATAGCCTGTATAGCGTCAATCACCCGCATTATGAAAAAGACCAGTCCTATGTGGTGAATCTGAATGGCTGGGCCTATGAACTTGAAGCGGTCGCAGATCATGAGCATCTGGTGGTTGATGATCCCGCTTCGATCAAGCATCACCGTGCCTTGAATGATATTTTGGCTGCCAATAATGGTGTAGCGCCGGATAATTTGCAGGAACAGATTGATGCCTGGCAGCCGCAGTCCGAAGAAGATAAAGAACCTGTCACTGTAGATTTTTCTAAAATGGTGGCCTATTTATACGGCGAAACCATGGGTCAGGAAGATGAAGCCTGGTTCCAGGGCAATATTGTCGGTAAAACCACCATGCAATTTATGGATCAGGACTACACCCTGTATGATGTCACCCTGATTCATGATGAAGACCAGCCTGCGACCTTGATCCGGATTGCAACACGGAATGACCAGTACAAAAACTTCCAGATTGGTCAGTATATCCGTGGTAACTTATGGATTCAGGCCAATATTTATAGAAAAGCGGCCTAAGTTCAAACATATAAAGAAGATATTCATTTTGATGGGTATCTTCTTTTAATCCATCTATATTCTTATTTGTCATTTTAATTTTTGATTATTTTTTATACATATTTTCTGGCTTAATAATCTATTTAAATTCATTAAAAACCGAGTTATCCACATTTTCAAATTCAAATGAATTCATTTTAAATATTTAAAATAACCTTAAAAATCTTGTAAAAATAAGCGCTTGATTTCTCATATAAATAATCTGTCGTCGTGCAAATCTAATATTTAAATAAAATGAAAATTTATGCTCTTTAATTAAAAATGTACTTTATTTAATCAATTTTTTATGATAAAAATACTCACAACAAATTAGTATTAACGATAAATAGATCGGACAATAAATATCTATGAAAATCGTGCAAGAAGAAACATTACAACAGGTCGAGCATCATCTTAGCTCCCGCTATAATATTGATATGATGTCCTGCCTTTTTTTCATATTGGGGATGCTGATCTGCGGATTCATCCTGCATACTTTTATTTTCTAAAATTATTGAATCCATAAAAAGACCCAGCCTGTGCTGGGTTTTTTCGTTTCAGGAATTAACCATTGCGTTTGGCAAAGTCATCCATAAAGTTCACCAATGCCTGCACGCCTTCTAAAGGCACGGCATTATAAATACTTGCGCGCATACCGCCGACTGAACGGTGACCAGCAAGATTCAATAAATGTTGTGCTTCTGCTTCTTTCAGGAACTGTTTCTCAAGATCTGCATTAGCCAAGGTAAATGGGACGTTCATGATTGAACGGTTTGCTTTTGAAATCGGATTCGCATAAAAATCGCTTTGATCGATATAACCATAAAGCAAGTTAGCTTTCTCAAGGTTCACTTTGTGCATGGCATCTACACCGCCATTTTCTAGCAACCACTCAAACACCAGACCAGACAAGTACCATGCATAAGTTGATGGTGTGTTGACCATTGAGCCATTTTTCGCTTGATCTGAATATTTCAAGATGCTTGGAATTTCAGGTTTAGCTTGATCGAGTAGATCATCACGAATGATCACCAGCGTTAAACCAGCAGGCCCGATATTCTTTTGCGCACCCGCATAGATCAAACCAAATTTAGAGACATCTAAGGGTGCAGATAAAATGCTAGATGAATAGTCACAAACTAATGGCTTGTCTGTTTCAGGAATTGAGGCAAATTGCAGACCGCCAATAGTTTCATTATCCGCATAATGCACATAAGCTGCATCATCAGAAAGATTCCATTCGCTTTGTGTACTGATCGCATATTTGCCATCAATTTGGATACCCGCTTTTACAACATTGATATCGCCATAACGCTGCGCTTCTTTCAAGGCTTTTTCAGACCAGATGCCGGTATCGATATAGTCTGCTTTGTTGTTTTTGCCAAGCAAGTTCAATGGAATTGCCGAGAACTGTAGTGATGCCCCACCCTGCAAGAACAATACTTTGTAGTTCTCAGGAATATTCATGAGTTTGCGCAGGTCTGCTTCCGCTTTTTCAGCCATGGTAACATAGTCGGAACTACGGTGGCTCATTTCCATGATCGAAAGACCTTTGCCATGCCAGTCAAGCATTTCAGCTTGAGCTTTTTCAAGTACGGCAGTCGGTAATGCAGCAGGACCAGCACAGAAGTTGTACGCGCGCATGATTTTTCCTTTCAGAGTGAAACACAATCAAATGATGGCATTTAACCATATCTGGCAGGGTCTTGCACAAAATTATTTCAATCTATGAGTCAAGATAGAGTCAAAAAATCAATGTAGATTCACAAGATAAATTGACCAGTATTTTAGCCTGCTGTTTTTATCATCTTTGCACTAACAATTGAAAATATTCAAAATTAAGCTATTTTTTAATTTTAGATATTCCATCAAAAATAGCCGATAAGTATTTGAAATACAGATGTAAAAGAAACAATACTATAACTTTACACTAGTTCTATCTGCATACCTTTGATTTATACTAGCCGGATAACATTACCGACTTTAAATCAGTTTAGCGACTTTATGAACTTAAAGAAAAATAAAAGACAGCTTGTCTGGGGGTTAAATCTGCTTGCATCGATGATGTATGGCAGCTTTGCTCATGCGCAGAGCATCAGCTTTCAGGACGCTGAACGGCAGTTGTTGCAAAACTCTTATAGCAGCCAAGCCTATCAAAGTCTGGAGCAGGCTTCAAAACTTGAAGCTGAAGCAGTAAAAGGCGTAGGTCTGCCGCGTGTCGATCTGAATGTTCGTGCGTATGCCTTTCATAATGAACTCGATCTGCCTTTAGGTGCATTAAAAAATAATTTAGAGCAATCCTTAACGGATGGTGTCAATAATAGAATTGATGAACTGAACTTAGGTGATCTGGCTGACCCGCTAAAAAATAGTTTAAGACAACCTATTCAAAATGGAGTTGGCTTAATTCCTGATAGTTCGCATGTCGTGCTGGATGATCAGGTGATTCGCCCGACGGTTTCAGTCATGATGCCGCTTTATACCGGTGGACTGACAAGCAGCGCCAAAGAAATCGCCAATATTCAAGTAGGTCGTAGTCAGCTCAGCAACAAACAGCAGCAAGATACGCAGCGTTTTGAACTGATTCAAAGTTATTTCAATGTCCAGCTCCAAAAGCAACTGCATGCAGCAGCACTGTTTAACTTGAATGCCATGCAGCAGCATTATCGCAATGCCTTAAAGATGGAACAGCAAGGTTTTATCAGTAAAGGCCAGCGCATGCAGTTTGAAGTGGCACGCAATAATGCCGAGCGCAGCCAGCAAAATACGCAGGCCAATTTGAATGCTGCGCTGTTCCAGCTGAATAATCTGCTTCAGGAAAGTAGCATCACCGAACTTTCGACGCCTTTATTTGTCAATAAAACCGAGCCACAGGCCTTAAATCATCTGCTGAAAACCTTTAGTCAGAACTCTGCACTGATTCAAAAAATGCAGCTGGATACCCAATTAGCTCAAGCCAATGTCAAAGCCCAACAAGCAGCGAAAAAACCGAATGTTTTTGCTTTTGGTGAATATAGTCTGGATCAAAATGAAAACTGGATTGTCGGAGTTGCCGCACGCTATAACCTGTTTTCCGGAATTGATAAAAACAAAAGTATTCAGGCTGCCGAACTCAAACGCTCTGCCACAGAACTGCTCACTGCACGCACCCAGCAGGAAATTGAAAATCTGATTTATAAATCTTATAGCGAAGCACTCAGCGCACAGCAAAGTGATGCGCTTCTGGCACAAAACTTGAAAGCCGCACAGGAAAATTTACGCATCCAAGAATTGTCCTTTAAAGAAGATATGGGCACCGCCATACAGGTCATCGATGCACAAAATATGCTGAGCGGACTACGAGCCGAAACTGCCTTGAATGCTTACAAATATGTGATGTCACTGGCCACACTATTACAAAGCCATGGCTCGATTGCAGAATTTCCGAACTACATCCAACATACCAACACTCACTATATTCGCTAATGGAGTCGAACATGAACGAAGATCAAAAACCCAATGATCCTGTGAATGAAGCGGCTTCATCCAGCGATACAGAAAAATCGCCTGCACAACAGGTAGAAACAAAAACTGGAATAGAAAATAACGCAGCGACTTCGACAGAGCATGAACAAGCTCCTGAAATCTCCAAAAAGAAAAAATATTTATTGCTTGCCCTGATTCCAGTTCTACTGGCTGTCATCGCTTTTGGATTATGGAAAAGCTACCAACCGGCTCCGCTGGAATTGCAAGGTCGTGTAGAAGCTGAAACGGTCCAGGTGGCCACCAAAGTGCCGAGCCGTATTGAAGAAATTTATGTAGAAGAAGGTCAGCAGGTCAAAAAAGGCGATGTGCTGGTGCGCTTAAACAGCCCGGAAATTCAGGCCAAAAAACAGCAAGCCGCAGCGGCTTTACAATCTGCGCTGGCCTTACAATCGACTGCTGAACGTGGCTCGCAAGAAGAAAATATCGCGAGCCTGTATGCCAACTGGCAATCGCTGAAAGCACAGCAAAATTTAACCAAAGTTTCTTATGAGCGTGGTGCAAATTTATTTAAGGAAGGTGTGATTTCACGCCAGCGCCGTGATGAATTGTATGCAGCCAGTCAATCAGCGGCACAAATGACAGAAGCAGCGTATCAGCAATACGCACGTGCCAAACGTGGCAGCACCTCGCAGCAAAAGAGTTCTGCCGATGCACAAGTAGATATTGCCCAGGCTGCGCTGGATGAAGCCAATGCATTAGAGGCAGAAACCCAATTAGTAGCACCTGTAAACGGAACGGTGTCTAAAACCTATGGAAAAGTCTCGGAGCTGGTAGCCACCGCAGTCCCTGTGGTCAGCCTGATTGAAGATCAAATGTGGGTGAGCCTGAATATTCGTGAAGACCAATATGCCCCATTTCAGAAAATGAGCAGTATTGAAGGTTATATTCCCGCCCTAGATAAAACCGCCACTTTTCAAATCAAGCAGATCAGTGCTGAAGGTGAATTTGCCACCATTAAGACCACACGCCAAACCGGCGGCTATGATGTGAGAAGTTTTAAACTGCATTTGCTACCGACACAAACCATGCCTGAACTGAAAGTCGGTATGAGCGTATTATTTAAACTGAAAGAGACCCTATAATGTGGACGGGTATATGGCGCGAACTGCGCTATCTGCTCCGAGAAAAATGGGATCTGTGTCTGGTCACGCTGGCACCTGCACTGGTGATTATTTTATTCAGCAGCATGTTTGCTCAAGGGAAACCAGATCATTTACCGATTGCGATTATTGATCAAGACCAGAGTGCGCTGAGTCAAAGTATTTATCAGCATGTGGCGCTGAATCATACTCTTAAAATTGCTACGGTGTCGGAACAAACAGCTGAAATTGAGCGCCTGTTAAATCAAAATAAAATTTGGGGTTATATCCATATTCCAAGCGGTGCCGAGCAACGTCTGGTTCGTGCCCAGGATGCTGACATCAGTATTGCCTTTAACCAGAGTTATTTCAGTATCGGAAATACCATCTCCTCTGCCATGCTGGTCAGTACCCTACAAGCACTGGCTGAATTTGGCGGACAGCAATATCTGGGCAACCGGCTGCCTTCTCTCGAAGCACCGTCGCCGCATATCAAAATATCGCCGCTGTATAATCCACAACTGAATTATGAATTCTATCTGGAACCCTATGTCATTCCGGCAATTCTGCATTTACTGCTGTGTTGTTGTGTGGCATTTTCCGTCGGTCAGGAACTGAAGCGACAGACCTTAACAAGCTGGATCAGCAACTCGTCCATCTGGATGGCATTGCTGTCTAAAAATCTGGTCTATGTGGCTATTTTTAGTCTATGGACCTGGATCTGGATGTTCTGGCTGATTGAAATTCGCGGCTGGTTTGTTGCCGGCTCGCTCAGCCTGATTCTATTGGCGCAATTTCTGCTGTATAGCGCTTATGCATTTTTAAGCAGTGCAGTGGTTCTGGCAACCAAAGATTTAAGTAAATCTTTCGGCATCATTGCGGTCTATGGCGGTTCATCTTTAAGTTTTGCCGGTGTGACCCTCCCTTTAAATAATGCGCCCCTATTCACCCAGTTTTGGTCCAATATTATTCCGTTTACGCCCTATGCCAAATTACAAACTGAACAATGGGTGATTGGTAGTCCATTGCATATTTCACTGCAAGCTGGATTCATGCTGCTCATCTATGCCCTAGTCTACGCTCTGCTGGCTTATCTGTTTCTTAAAAAAATAGCCAAAGGAGCAACACCATGAAATCCCTTTGGTTTTACTATCTACAAAGCTTTAAGGATATTGTCAGTCATGGCACGATCTTTACCACGTTGATTCTATCTGTCTTGTTTTACAGCTTTTTCTATCCAACCGCTTATCAGGCACAGCAGGCTGAAGCCTTACCGATTATTATTGTCGATGAAGAACAAAGTAGCTTAAGTACCCGCATTATTGGTCAGGTGGCACAAAGCCCCAATGTGGAGATTGAGGCGATTACCGGCAATTTTTCCGAGGCCAAACAATGGATGGAATCTCAAAAAGCCGATGGCATTTTACTGCTACCGGACAATTTATCGCAAAGCTTAAGGCATGGTGAAACAGGCGGCATTGGACTGTATTTAAGCACGGCCAACTTTTTAGTAACCAAACAAATTGGTCTGGGCTTAGCCACATCGGTTGAGCAAACTTTGGCAGACTATACTGAACGCTTTGGTCAGGTCTCGGATTTTTCACCTGCCCTTTCTGTACATCAAATTCCTTTATTTAATCCGCTGTCCGGCTATGGCAGCTATGTCTTTCCTGCGGTTGCACCTTTAATTATCCACCAAACCATTCTTTTGGGTTTGAGTATGCTGATTTTGGTATATCGGGAAAGAAAAATAGAATTAAACACAAATGCATTGATTGGGATGTGTTTAGCGGTCTTCACCATTGGTTGTCTGGGATGTTTCTATTTATTCGGCTTTAGCTTCTGGCTATTTGATTATCCACGTGGTGGCAACCTGCTCGGGATGCTGCTGGCTGTTGCGGTTTTTATCTACACGATAATTGGCATGACCTGCCTATTTGCCAGTTTTCTGGATCTGCCGGAACGTGCGGGGCATGTTATTGTATTCACTTCTATTCCACTGTTCTTTTTATCTGGTGCGGCCTGGCCGCATGCTGCCATGCCCATCTGGATGCAAATCGTTGGCGAAATCCTGCCTTCCACCCAAATTGTGCAGATGTTTATTCAACTCAATCAAATGGGTGTGCCTACCGCACTGGTCTTGCCTAAACTGCTCTATCTTGGAATGATCGGCAGCTTGTGTTTTTTCTTGGCTTATCGACGTTTAATTTCTGGTCATCAAAGCAGATAGAGCATTATAGCAATGCTCCTATTCCACTTATTTACTCGATTCGCCAAAGACTTGAATATTGAAATTACGAATCTTGTTGCTACCATTCGGCTTGTCAAAACTCACATCATACTGAACCAGATTTTCCGGATAGGCAATTTCATAGCTGACCTTATATTGCCCAAGCTGATTGGTTGCTTCTTCAATCTCTTTGGTCATTAAAGTCTTAGACTTGTATTCACCTTGAGGAATTGAACGTGAAAAGCGTTTCATCAGCTTTTCATTGTCCTTAAACTGGGTTTGCAACTGCGGCTCTAACTGATCCAAAAACTCGTCATACTTCCCATCACGCAAATCCTCATAGGCTAGCTGTGCCGCCTTTTGCTGTTCAGGACTCGGATCCGGAATATTGTCCATTGAATTACAGCCACTCAATGCAACCGCTGCTGCCAACAACATTAATTTGGTTTTCATCGCTTACCCTTATGCAGTCAAGGTTTATAAAAAAGGACGCCGAAGCGCACTGCTGTCCCATAGTTTGCTTTAAATAAAAAAACCTGAGTCCTAACAGTTAAAATATGAGTGCAAACAAACACTT
>NZ_JARDAL010000031.1:0-37559 GCF_048957595.1 Acinetobacter sp. AS5
TAGAGTTATTTGCATTTCTCTATTTTATCAAAATTCAACCTGCTTTTTTTTAGCATACTTTTTGATACACCACCAAATAGTAAAAATAAGCCTCAAGTTTGCACTGTACAAAAAATAGACGTATGCTGAGTCAAAAGGGACTATTCAAATGAATCTTGATCCTATAACCATAAAAATAAAATTAGTCACATGAGATCATCAACCATGCTGAAATTACTGCTCTTGTTATGTGTTTTATTCATGTTGAATGCTGCCTGGATCGTAGGCAGAAAGATCTATAAAGCTCAGCGCCATCTGGCGCGTCAGCGTCTAGAAAAACCGGCACAGATTTCCAGCATGACAGAGCAAGAGATCATCGAACAAGAGCAGCAAGTACATCTGGTGGATGCTTATGAACTGGAACTGTTTGACGATGTGGCACAGCTATTCTTTCAACGGCAGGTACATATTGAGAATCGGGCACAGGCCGAACAGTTACAGCAAGAACTATTACAAAAAATGCCGATGCACAGTGGCACCCAGATTCGTCAGATGGATTTAGGCGAATGGTCTATTTTCTGGAATTTTTATGATCAGTCACTGGAATATTATGTCGGTCGCTATGGCGTATTCTATGCGCATGTTGACCGTTTTGGAGAAGAGCATCGTCAGGAAATCCGCAGCGATCTTTTGCATTCTGACTGTGCTTAGACAGAACTTTCAGTCATTCTCTACGACTGAAGATTTCAGGTTACGTACTTAAGCCATTGTAATTCAGAAAAGGTATCTCATGCCTTAGCTCAGATTTTTTCTGCCTCTTGGCAGAATAGCCCATATAATTTATCTCCTTTAAGCCATAATCTTGCGCTAGAAAAACCTCAAGACTCGTGAGTCCTATTCTTGAAATAGTCATTTAAAATGTACGAAGTCTGGCGAGCAATGATCCGGACTAAAAAGGCAGGAGCGCTATGATCATTGATTTTCATCAAGCACAATTACAGAAGTTTATTGCACTGGCGATGAAGATCGAAGCTGAGCCTGAACTGTATTTGCAGTTTGATTCGGTCTCGGATTTTTATAAGGTTGACTGGTTGCAGGATTTTCCGGTTGGTACAGAATACTATATTTCCGGTCTAGATGATGGTGCCGATGAGTTTCATGCCGTGATTTATTATGGCGAAGCGCAGCTACAGATCAGCTGTGGACAGGCACAGCTTTCAGTAAAACTATGTTGCAAACATTGACCGGGCTGCCGGAATTTCCCGATAAAAGAATAATGACATCCGCTATAAAGTTGATATAAATTGCAGAGTCATCTCTGTATCTGATTTTTATTCGCATCAGCCGAGAGTGGCATAGGCGAATATCGTAATAAAAATAAGGAAAAAATGGCATGGCACATCAGTTCACCGTGAAAGCAATTATCAATGGCGTGTCTATTGATGAATTTAAGCGTTTGGCCAATGATATTCGTTTGCATGAGGCAGTTTGCCATCGAATTCCTGCGCAAAACTTGGAAATCCTGGTTTCGGAAAAGCAGGGGCATATGTATACCCTGAAACGCGCTTATAATCTGGATGTTAATATTCCGGATATCGCAAAAAAATTACTCAAAGATGCATTCCGTTTGCAGCGTACCGATGTCAGTGATCTGAATGAAATGACTTCGACGGTACAACTCGGTGCGAACTTGCCGATCGAGGCCATCTGTCAGCGTGCAGTCACTGGAGATGAAGACCAGATCCAGTTCCAGTTAAACTGGACAGTCAAAGTCAAAGTGCCTTTGCTGGGTGGCATGCTAGAAAAGCATGCTGAAGGTGAGATTCGTAAATTTAGTGAAATTGAACTCAGCATCGTCGAAGATGAATTGCGTAAAGGTCTCACCGCTTGAAGCAATCAAATACTGTGATTGACCTAATTTAAAAACTGGTCAGGTTAGACGCAGGGTAGTGGTAGCTGATTGGGCGGTAGATCGCTATTTTCAGGGTACTGCCACTATCCAAAAAACTTTTTAAGTGCTGATAAAGTTTGCCGTTACATTAATGCTGATGGCCAGAATGGTGGTATTGAATCCGTAAGCCAAAAGCAAATGTAGGGTATTTAAAACCCGCATGGATTGGCAAGTAATGGATACATCTGCAGTTTGCGCAGAAGTCCCGATGATATAACTAAAATATAGAAAGTCTGGATAAGTCGGTCTGGTGGTATTTGGAAAATCCAGTCCGCCTTGTTGCTGTTTGTCGAGCGCCAAATAAAAGTCATGCGCATAATGAATTGCAAAAATCGTATGCATCAAGAACCAGGCTGAAATAATGGTCAGAACTGACAAGATTAAATGGCCGGTTCGGATGGTAGTGTCTTTGGGTAAATGATTAATTTCAATAATAATCGCTATAAAACACATGATCAGGGTGATGATCACCAGAAACAGAATGATCCATTTGCTGGCATCCTGTTGCATGGCGCGTTGCAGAATATGAGCATGATCAATACGCCAGAGTTTTTTTATGGTCAATAATAAATAAGCGTAAATCGCGATATTCCAGCTGATCAAGAGGCAGCTTGACCAGCTCAAAGGGGTGACTGTCTGTAAAACCAGATAAAATCCAATGATGGCTGGGAAAATAATAAAGAAATACAGACGGGATTGAAGTGCCGTTTTTATAGATTGAAGAAGCTGCATCATGCCATTTATATTTGTTTTGCTGACTTCTCAAGATCCTAGCACAGAACCGTTTGCAATAAAGAAGATTGCACCGGCCTGAGTATCAGCCTCAGTTATTTCCTCTACGACATTTCTTCCTAAAGGTGTCGAACTAATTTGACTGCGCGGATCGCGCAGCAGGCGTGATCCTCTCGATAAATTTTTTTTTGAACCGATGTTTAAACGGATTGAGCGGGTTGTTGGATTGCAGTGCCATAAGCAAAGACTTCCACCATGCCACCTTGCATACCGAGTTCAGTGGTGCTGAGCCGAATACCCATAATCTGAGTCGCCCCGATTTTTTCGGCTTCCAGTTTTAAACGTACAATCGCTTCACGTCGTGCGCGTTCTACTACACTTTCATAGCTGGTCAGACGGCCACCCAGCATATTCTGTACATTGGCAATCGCATATTTAAAATAATCATGGGAAATGACCACATTGCTGCTGATCATCTGTCCGGAATATTCAGACACAACGAAGCGGCTATTGTTCACCCGGATATAGGCCAGACGTTGTTCCTGTTCATCCAGATAACGAAAATGTTTACCTTCGTTATAACGTCCAAAACCGAAACCAACACTAAACAGAATGGCAAAAATGATGATCTGGAGAATTAAACCATCCATGCTTTAATCTGCCTGCGGAAAAGGGTCGGGCAATTTCGGCATGATCGGATCAACGACTACGGCTGTCCCATAAACAAAGAGTTCAGAAGCACCTTGGGCGATATTAGAGGTCGAGAAACGAATGCCGACAATCGCATTGGCACCCATACTACGGGCTTTTTCAATCATGCGGTTCATGGCTTCCTGACGGGATTCTTCCAGCAGTTCGGTATAGGCGGTAAGCTCACCACCGACAATATTTTTCAGGCCGGCCAGTAAGTCACGTCCGACATGTTTGCTGCGTACGGTACTGCCATACACCACATCAATTTGCTGGCGAATGGTATGACCCGGTACAGATTCCAGATTGCTAAGTAACATGTGCATGTTTTCTAAATAAATTGCTGGTCTATGACAATAGGAAAACTGCCTTGAAAATGCAATAAAAAAAAGCCCACCGAAGTGAGCTTTTCTTGATCTGTCTAGAATTTATTGCGCTGGCTGTTCTGCCGCACGGCGCTGTTCAGACACAGACGGGGTATTCGGCAAGGTATCCGTCGTGTTGACTTTCAAGCCGCCCCCCAGGGTTTTGTAGACTTCAACCTGATTGTTCAGATTGGCCTGTTCAAGCAATAACAAACCTTGTTCTGCTGCATAAGACGCACGCTGTGCATCCAGTACAGTCAGATAGCTGTCAATTCCGGCGCGGAAACGTGCCTGAGACAAGCGATAGGTGGTGTTGGTTGCTTCGACCAGACGGCGCTGAGCTGCCAGACGGTCACCAATATTCTGACGTACCGCCAAGGCATCATTCACTTCACGGAAAGCAGTCTGAATCGACTTTTCGTAATCTGACAAGGCAATTTGCTGATCGGTTTCAGAAATACGGATATTGGCCTGACGGGTACCCCAATCAAAAATTGGAATATCCAGACTTGGACCAAATGACCAGGCAAAACTACCTGATTTAAACAGGTCGCCTAAATCAGTAGAGGCATAACCTGCTGAACCAGTCAGACTAATCGTCGGGAACAGACGTGCACGTGCTGCGGCAATATTGGCACCCGCCGCAGACAGACGATACTCTGCTGCACGGACATCTGGACGGTTAATTAATAGATCACTTGGCAAGCCTGAACCCAATGCAGTATTTGAAGTGATGCGGGTTACGCGTTGTGCTGGTAATAAATTCGCAGGCACTTGCTGACCGACCAGCAGGTTTAACAGGTTTTGTGCCTGTGCTACCTGAGTGCGGTAATTCGCAACATCATTACGTGCTGTTTCAACCGAGATTTGCGCCTGACGCACTGGAAGCTCGCTGTCGATCCCGACATCAAAACGTTTCTTGTTCAGATTGAAAGATTCAAGCTGAGCTTTTAGTGTTTGTTCAGCCAAAGCCAGATTGGCATTGGCAAACGAATAGCTGAGCCAAGCCTGAGACACCTGACCAATCAAGGCAATTTGCGTCGCATCTCGCGCACTTTGGGTCGCCAGGAAACTATCCAGTGCATTGTCACGCAAGCTGCGGACACGTCCCCAAAAATCTAGTTCATACGCAGTTACACCCAGTCCGACATTATAAGTCGTCACTGCACCACGATTCTGGGAATTCATGGTGTCCTGGCGCAATACGCTACCACTGGCACCAATCGTCGGTAACTGGTTGTTTTCAGTAATCTGATACTGTTGCTGAGCTCGTTGAATATTGAGGGCAGCAATACGCAAATCACGGTTATTGTTTAATGCCAGATCCAGCACCTGTAACAGGCGCTGATCGGCAAAAAAGTTTTTATAACCCTGTTCTGCTACAGAAGTACCAGACGCATTGGTATAGCTGCTCGGGATATCTGCCTGCGCAACCGGCTCTGGACTGCGCATGCTTTGACAGGCCGTCAAAGCAAGCGCAAGGGCAGATACCGCAATGCTACGACCTGTAATAGACCATACATTTTGCATTACGACTTATACTCCTGATTTTGTTGTTTTGGTTTGTATTTAAAGACACTTCGAATCCACACGTAGAATACCGGGATAAAGAAGATACCTAACAAGGTCGAGCTGATCACGCCGCCGAGTACACCATAACCGACTGAATGCTGGCTACCTGCACCTGCACCTGAAGCCAGAGCAAGCGGTAATACACCAAAACCAAAGGCCAACGTGGTCATGATAATTGGACGTAAACGCATTTTTGCCGCATGCAAGGTTGCTTCAAATAACTCTTCACCTTGTTCCTGCAATTCTTTCGCAAACTCGACAATCAAGATCGCATTTTTCGCAGAAAGACCAATCACGGCAATAATCGCCACCTGGAAGTAAATGTTATTCGACAGGTTCGGATTTTGCAGTAATACCATTCCACCAAAGGTGAGTAATAATGCACCGACAATACCCAATGGGACCACCAGTAGAACCGAGAATGGAATCGACCAGCTTTCATATAGGGCTGCCAGACACAGGAAGACGATCAGCAGTGACAAGGCATACAGGAACGGCGCCTGTGCACCAGATTCACGCTCTTCTAAAGACAGACCTGTCCATTCGAAGTCGAAACCTTGCAAGCCCATTTCTGGTAACTTCGCTACAATTTCTTCCATGGCCACCATTGCATCACCCGAGCTGATACCCGGAGCAGGTGTACCCTGAATGTTCATGGACGATACGCCGTTATAACGCTCAAGACGTGGAGAACCGTAGGTCCATTCGCCTGTGGCAAACGCCGAGAATGGCACCATTTCACCGCGATTATTACGCACATACCATTGGTCCAGATCTTCCGGCATCATACGCGAGCCAGCTTCACCCTGAACATAGACTTTCTTGACACGACCGCGATCAATGAAGTCATTGATATACGAACCGCCCCAAGCAATACCCATGGTACTGTTAATTTCAGCAACACTCACGCCCAATGCACCGGCTTGTGCATGATCGACAATGACACGGTACTGTGGATTATCTTCCTGACCATTCGGACGTACACCAGCCAGACGCGAGTCTTGTGCTGCTAGACCGAGGATGGTATTACGTGCTGCCAGGAGCTGGTCATGACTTTGACCACTTGCAGCTTTGAGCTGTAAGTTAAAGCCAGCCGACACACCCAGTTCAGGCATTGCAGGTAATTGCAGTGGCATGATGTAAGACGCATCTTTGACAATCATGTTCAGCGCCATACCACGTTGAATAATGGCACCGACTTGAGCTTCCGGACTGTTACGCTCTGACCAGTCTTTCAGTTTAATAAATGCCAGACCTGCGTTTTGTCCCACACCCGTGAAGGAGAAACCTGCCACACTAAACACGGACTCGACATGCTCTTTCTCGTTTTCCAAGAAATAGTTGGTCATGGTGCTGACCACTTTGTCGGTACGTTCCAAGGTTGCATTTGGCGGTAACTGAACCAGCGTCATGACCACGCCCTGGTCTTCATCCGGTAAGAACGAAGAAGGCAGTTTCTGGAATAACAGCACAATAATACCCAGTACCACGGCATACACCACGCCTGAGAAAATCTTGCTATGAGTCATACGGTTGACGCCGCCCTGATATTTCACAGAAACCTTGTCAAAACTGCTATTAAACCAGCGGAAGAAACGCGCAAATATACCATTACTTTGCGGCTTGTTCGGATCATGCTGTTTCAGCAGGGTCGCACATAGGGCAGGGGTAAAGGTTAATGCCACTATCAGCGACAAGACCATTGCTGTGACCAGCGTAATCGAGAACTGACGATAAATAACCCCGGTGGTTCCACCGAAGAAAGCCATTGGAACGAATACTGCCGATAGCACCGAGGTAATACCAATCAGTGCACCAGAAATCTGTTTCATCGACTTTTCAGTTGCAGAAACCGGATCCAGATGCTCTTCCACCATGACCCGTTCGACGTTCTCGACCACAACAATCGCGTCATCGACCAGAAGACCAATCGCCAGTACCATGGCAAACATGGTTAGGGTATTAATCGAGAAGCCGAAGACATTAATCACGGCAAAGGTACCCAATACCACGACTGGAACTGCCATGGTTGGAATAATGGTAGCACGCCAGTTCTGCAGGAACAGGAACATGACCAGGAACACCAGAATAATTGCTTCGATTAGCGTTTTAACTACACTCTTGATTGACAGTTCAATAAATGGCGTGGTGTCAAAAGCCAGTTGGTCGACCATGCCTTGCGGATAGTTCGGACGTAACTGCTCTAAGCGTTCTTCTACTGCTTGGGCTGTATCAAGCGCATTAGCACCAGTGGCAAGTTTAATTGCCACACCACCAGCTGGTTTACCGTTAAACTTCGAATCAAACTGATAATTATCTGCACCAAGTTCAACCCGTGCAACATCACCCAGACGGACTTGCGCGCCCGAAGTGGTGTTTTTCAGGAAGATATTGCTGAACTGTTCTGGAGTTTGCAGCAGGCTTTGTGCAGTGACAGTCGCATTCAGGACTTGTCCTTCAACAGCGGGTGCACCACCGAGTTGACCCACAGCGACCTGAGCATTCTGGGTACGGATGGCAGTCGCAATATCACTTGGCGTGACTTGCAGGCTCGCCATTTTGGCTGGATCAAGCCAGATTCGCATAGCATAAGAACCACCAAAGACCTGAACTTCACCCACCCCAGCCACACGGCTTAAAGGTTCAGAAATGTTCGAATTTACATAGTCTTTGATATCATCGGCGGTCATGCTGCCATCAGGTGAATAGAAAGCCAATACCTGCAGGAAGCTGGCGCCTGATTTGGTAACACGCACACCCTGACGCTGTACATCTTCAGGCAGCAGGGCAGTCGCAGACTGTAATTTGTTCTGGACCTGAACCTGTGCGATATCAGGATCGACACCTTGTTCAAAGTTCAAGGAAATAGACGAAGAACCGTTACCCGCACTGTTAGATGAGATATAACGCAGTCCATCCAGACCATTCATTTGCTGCTCGATGATCTGGGTTACAGTATTTTCGACCGTTTCAGCAGATGCACCTGGATAAGTCGCAGAAATCGTGACTGTAGGCGGTGCAATGGTTGGATACTGGGCAATCGGCATTTTGGTCAGGGTCAAAATACCCGCCAGCATAATCACCAATGCAATCACCCAGGCAAAGATAGGACGATGAATAAAGAATTGAGCCATAAACCTTACTCCTTATGCTTTAGCAGCAGGTTTTTGTTCAGATTGTTCTTTTGCATCATCCGCTTTTTGCGCTGCACCTGGTTGTTGGGCAGCAGGTTGTGCAGCACCCTGTGGTGCAGCAGCTTGAGGCTGGTAAGGTTTAGCCACGACCTGTTGTTCCGGTTTTACTTTCGCAATACCATCTACAATCACTTTATCGCCTGGATTCAGACCTTCAGTCACAATCCAGTTGCTGCCTTGAGAACCAACGGTAGTCACTGGACGTGGCGTCACTTTATTGTCAGCACCGACCAGCATCGCCATTGCCTGACCTGTTGGGGTACGAGTCAAAGCTGCTTGCGGAATCAGGAAAGCATTCGGTACTTCACCCTGTACGATTTGCGCAGTGGCAAACATACCTGGAAGAAGCAGATGATTTTTGTTCGGGAATACCGCACGTAAAGTCACGGTACCTGTTTCCGGGTTCACGCTAGCATCAGAGAATGCAAGACGGCCTTCAACCGGGTAGATACTGCCATCTTCAAGCTTTAACTTGACTTTGGTATTGTTAGAGCTGTTCAAGCTGCCTTGATTAAGCTGTTGACGTAAACGTAAAAGCTCGGCACTTGACTGGTTGATATCTACATAGATGGGATCTAGACGCTGAATCGTTACCAATGGCTCTGGCTGATTCGCTGTTACCAAAGCACCCGCCGTCACAGACGAACGGTTGGTCTGGCCTGAAATCGGCGCGCGTACAGTCGAATAGCCCAAGTTGATTTCTGCATTACGCAAAGTTGCGCGATTGGCATTCAAATCAGCTTCAGCCAGTTTGACCTGTGCCGCGATGTCATCATATTCCTGTTTGGAAATGGCATTGGTACCGACCAGTTGACGGTAACGGCCTTCCTTCACACGCAATACGCCCAGATTGGCTTCAGCACGGGCAATCGCTGCACGGGCATTGTCTACTGTAGTGCGGTTGGTGCTTGAATCGATTTCATATAAGGCCTGACCTTCACGCACATAGCTGCCTTCCGTGAACAAGCGTTTAAGCACCACGCCACTGGCTTGTGGACGTACGTCTGAAATTTCAAATGCTGTTGTACGACCTGAGAGCTCTACAGACTGCTCTACACTTTGCGGTTGTGCAACAAGAACACCGACTTCAGTCGGTGGCATTTGTTGTTGAGCACCAGCTTGCTGGCCCTCTTTAGGATCTTTGCTACAACCAACAAGTGCAAGACTTGTTGCCATTGCGCAAGCAGTCAGGGCAGGTGCCCAAAGCTTTGCAGACATCATTATTCCACCTCTAATTAGATTTATATCTAAATTTTCTTATTTGTGAGCCGCGCAATATCTGATCCAGACCATATACCACAACGAAATCCAAATAAAACTGATACTCCAGCCGGATATGACATCTGAAGGAAAATGTACACCCAGATAAACTCTTGAGATCCCCATCATCAACATCCATACCACTGCACCAATCACAGTGAGGGTATAACGGGAATGTTGCCGATGGATGTAAATTGCCAGACACGCCAGACAGGCCGCATATAGACTATGGGCACTTGGAAAGGAACTTCCAAAGCTTTCAACCAGATGCAAGGATTCTGGTGGTCGGGGTCGGGCAATTGCAAATTTCAACAGCCAAGCTAGGAGAATTCCTCCGATAATTCCGATACATATAAAAATTGCGTTTGTATACTTTTTATACCACAGCAATGCAATACACCATAGCGTGGATAAAAATAATACAAATGGCATGCCACCTATTAAGGATAAGGACTGAGTAATTTGATTCCAAAACTCGGTGCGATACAGACTCATCCATTCCACAGCTTGCAAGTCGAGCTCGTTTAAAGCGGGAATATTCAGGATGAACACACTGAAAATTAAAAATAAAATACCGACAAAAAGTAACAAGTAATGCATGCCAAAAATCCTTGTCCTTTTAACCGTTCGCAGATCGGTCAATTGTCTGACCAAAGTGTACTTGTCAGTACACTTTTTTTCAAGTGTGCGTATTTTATGCGAATTCCATTTTTTTCGTAAGGAATTTGTTGCTAAATATAGTGTAATTATCTCAGTTTTGAGTTTTTGTCGATGTATGATTTTCGTCAATTTCAATGCTTTGCTTGGGTGGCCAGAAGAAATCACTAGGTCGGGTCAGGAAGTGCGTCATGACCAGTTTTGCCAAAGGTTTCCACTGTTCAAAACGCACCCGGCGTGCGCGTAAGGCTACAATAATCGTCAGAGTGAAACTGACAAACAAGTTGGTCAGGCCAATGAGTAACACACCCAGAAAAGACACTACGATCAAGCCGATATCGGGACCATTGATCGTAATTAGACCCTGAATAAAGTTGGCAGAGGCAAAGGCGATATGGCGAATATCCAGTGGCAGACCGAGAATAAAACCAAGGGTACCCATACTGCCGAGCATGATCCCGAAAATAAAATTACCCGCCAGTGCACCCAGATTGCGTTCGATATAATCAGCAAAACGGTAAAGACGTTCTTGCCCCATCAGCTGAGATAACCGCACATGGGCTTTCAGGCGCGGACCAACTTTGCGGTAAACGGCCATATTGTCAAAATAACCGGCCAATAATCCGGACAGGAACAGACATACCCCGGCAATCGCTGCATGCGGAATTGCCAACGAAGTAAACGGATTCAGGTCATGCAGGGTTTTGGCAGCCTTGGCATGATTCATTAAAGGTTCATGCAGCGCAAAATCCCACAGCAGGGTAATCAATGCTGCTACTGGAATCGCAATCGAAATATTGCCCAGAATGGCGACAAACTGGGTGCGGATGATATTTACAATCAGCGCAGCCAGCTCGGCAATCTGAGCCATTTTCGAGCCTTTACGCTGCTGTACGGTAGCAGCCAGTGCGGCAGCAGTCATCGCCGGCTGTTTGGTTGCCACGGTAAAATGCAGCACATGAATTAGCATAAAGCCTAGCGAATAGTTCATGCTATAGCTAAAGGCCTGCATCAAAGGGGCCATGGTGAGGCGTGTCATCAGAACTTTTAAGGTGGCCATTGTTGCGATGATGGCACCAGCCCCTGCAGCCGATTTATACATGGCCAGAAAGCCTTGCTTGTCGGTACTCACATAATGTTCACCAGTCTTGCTGGCATTTTCAGTTACCTGTAAAGCTAAAAGTTCACTATTGGTAGCCAGCAGGGCCCGCACACTGCGTTCACTATAAATTGCTTCAGTAATGTCCGCCATAAACAGGCCAATGGATTGATAACGCAGATCATCGTCATCCATCACCATATTCAGCAGAATCTCAACCCGTTCCAGACACTGTTCTAGCAGTGCCAGCATATAGGTCAGGCTGACACTGACGCCAGTCCGCTTGGTAGAACGGCGAATCTTGGCCACGACATCATGACATTGTTCCAGCATCACCAGCGCTTGTGAGGCATCCGGTGGGGTAATCGAATCGACCAGGGTGACTGTGTTATAACGTTTTTTATATTCCTGAATAAACTCGTTAATCTCACGATTCTGCACCAGAAAAGGAGATTCGTATTCCATCAGTTCAGGCTGGGCATTAATAAATTCAGGGTGCAGACCAATACCACTGATCCGGTACGACAAAATGGTCAGTGCCTTGATTAGCTGGTCTTTAATCCGGGTTTTTTCAGGTTGATTGGAATGTCCCTGATTCAGGACTGCAAATAAACGTTGCCAGTCATCTTCATCAAAATAGTCTAGCCAGTATTTATCAGTACGTTGATAAAAAACCTTGCGAAATAATTCCTGAAGTTGTTGATGGTCAGGAATCAGCGGCAAGACATGTGCACCAAGGCGCTGGTTTAGCTGGTTCCAGAATCCATCTAGAGACAAAATGCCGGTATCGGAAAACAGACCGGTCTGTTTATAGCGGTTAATGATCCGCAGGGTAAAGGTTTGAAGCGTGGCAACCGCATTCGGGGTGAGTAATAAAGCCCGGATAAATGCATTGAATTTCGCTTCGATCTCTTCGGTATTTCTGCTGTCTTCAGGTCTGATTCTTTCAACCAGTTCAATCAGAAGATTTTCATCCAGCACCGCCCGAGGTTGTTCAAGCTGGTGTTGCATGTTTTGAAAAAGATCTAGAAAATTAATATGCATAGGCGAGTTTAAAAGTTACTGAATTCGGTGTAGGGCCAGTTTGGCCAGATTAATCAGGGCCTGACGATATTCGGAGTCAGGTAATGCCTGTAAGGCATCAATTGCAATTTCAGTTTCTTCTGTAGCACGTTGACGGCAATAATCCAGCGCACCAGATTCATTGACAATTTGAATGACCTGTTCCAGATGTTCCGTACCGCCAGTCGCAATACTGCGACGGATGATTTCATGTTGCTCACCGGTGGTGTTTTTCAGTGCCGCAATCAATGGCAGGGTCGGTTTACCTTCCATCAGATCATCACCAATATTTTTGCCGAGCGTGTCCGCATCGGAGGTGTAATCTAAAATGTCATCAATAATCTGGAAAGCATTGCCGAAATGTCCGGCAAAGGTTTTTAAAGGCTGACGGAATTCATCTTTATCCGACAAAATGGCAGCACCTTCGGTGGCCAGTTCAAACAGGCGCGAAGTTTTGCCATGAATAATATTCAAATAAGTCGCTTCAGTGGTTTCCGGTTGATGCTGGGATTGTAGTTGCAGCACTTCACCTTCAGCAATTTCACAGGTACCGGTCGAAAAATCTTTGAGCAACACCATGTTGTTCAGATCGACCAGCAAATCAAAAGCACGTGAAATCAGAAAGTCACCGACTAAAACCGCAGTCTGGTTATTCCAGGTCGCATTGGCCGTCGGGCGGCCACGGCGCAGGCCAGACTCATCCACCACATCATCATGCACCAGTGTTGCGGTATGCAGCATCTCAATGATTGCAGCCAGTTTGCGGTGCGGTTCTAAATTTTCAGCACCACACGCCTTGGCGGCCAAAAGGCACATAATCGGGCGCATACGTTTGCCACCCGCTTCTACCACATGTTTGCTGACAGCCATCACTAATGCAACTTTTGAGGTAATTCCTTCATTAATGAATGTGTCCATCGCAGCAAAGTCGTTAGCAACAGGCGCGAGAATGTCTTGCTTAAAGTCGATGGTCATGTGAAAGAAAACCTCTAGTCTGGTAAATCGCTGGGCGTAGTTTAACAATTTATAACATGAGTGAAACCTAAGAAATGCATAAACTCCACTAAAAATCAGCTTTTTATAGATCTTATGTAGATTCGATCCATATTTTGAGCCATAAAAAATCAGGAAAGGTCAGGGGCGTGGCCCTATTCGTCAGGCTGAGTATATTAATCAAACTGGCCGGATTTCTGCTGTATTATTTTGTTGCTGAATATATCTTGAGTATTTGATTTGATAGAAATTATTTAATAGTTAAATAATTAGCGCATCCTGCTCATTATTATTTCAGTAAAATGGCTTGTTGTTTTTTTGAATATCCCTTAAAATCCTCGCCCTTAGATATCCCCCCAGTGGCGTACGTCTTAAGTTCGATATATTCCTTTATCGGCACGACGGCACGGGCTTGTTTGGAGTACATTATGTACGCAGTAATCCAAAGCGGTGGTAAACAGCACCGTGTAGTTGAGGGTGAAACCCTTAAAGTAGAATTATTGAAAGCTGAAACTGGCGCGACTATTACGTTTGATGACGTATTGATGCTTGTTAACGGTGAAAGCATTCAAATCGGTGCTCCAGTTGTTGCTGGTGCTACTGTAACTGCTGAAGTAGTTAGCCATGGTCGTCACGACAAAATCCGCATCATCAAAATGCGTCGTCGTAAACACTACCGTAAACAACAAGGTCACCGTCAATGGTTCACTGAGTTGAAAATTACAGCTATTTCAGGCTAATTACGAGGAGTAAATAGACATGGCAACTAAAAAAGCCGGTGGTTCGACTAAGAACGGTCGTGATTCGAATCCTAAGATGTTAGGTGTTAAAGTTTACGGTGGTCAAACTGTAACTGCAGGTAACATCATCGTTCGTCAACGTGGTACTGAATTCCACGCTGGTCAAAACGTTGGTATGGGTCGTGACCATACATTATTTGCTACTGCTGATGGCGTAGTAAAATTCGAAGTGAAAGGTCAATTCGGCCGTCGCTACGTATCTGTTGACGCGTAATTCGCTGAGATAGAAAAAAGCCCACAGTTATTGTGGGTTTTTTTATGCCTGAAAATTAATAGGCAGATTAAGCGACATTCCATAATGTAAAAATTGTCCTGAAATCTTCATAATGATGAACAAAAAAACCGGTTTCGAATTAATAACAATACAAAAGTTCTTATTTTCTATCATTTTAGCTTTTAATTTTCGTTTAAGATGAGCTATCAAATAAATTGCGATCACGCAAAATATAAAGGTGAAATTATGAATATGCTTCGTAAAACCGTCTGTGCTATGGCTCTGGGTGCAGTGACTTTAGCACCGGTGATGAGTACAACCGTGTTTGCTGCACCTGTGGCAGCTTCGGAGCAACAGGCAACAGCCAGTCTGGTCAAACAGCTCAATCATGTGCGTAGCATGACGGCAAATTTCGAACAAAGCACCAAGGTAACCAACCCGAGAGCGACCCAGAAAAAAGGTTTGACTGCACAACATATGAATCAAACCTTTAAAGGCGTGATGAAAGTCGCGCGTCCGGGTAAATTCTATTGGGAAACGACTGCACCGTCGAAGCAAGTCATTGCAACCACGGGTAAAACCGTCTGGATTTATGATCCGGACTTGCAGCAAGCCGTTCGTCAAAGCTTAGATGAGCAGGTTGCCAATACACCGGCGTTATTGCTGTCAGGAAACACCAGCCAGATTATGCAGTCTTACCGGGTGACTCAGCCAAATAAAGGCAAAACCTATTACACGCTATATCCTAAAAATACCGATGGTGTGTTTGAAAGCCTGACCATTAGCTTTGGCGCGAACAAAGCACCAAGCTTGATGATCTTGCAGGATTCATTGGGACAAACCACCCATATCAAATTTAGCAATGTAAAAGTAAATAGCAGTATTCCAGCCTCTACCTTTAACTTTACTCCACCAAAAGGTACGGACATTATTGATCAATAAGCATCAATATGAACCAACTAAAAAAGCAACCTTTCGAGGTTGCTTTTTTATTGCCGATCATCAGGATTTTTTTGAGCAGGCTACAAGGTTCAGCTATATCTAAACAGGAGAGCATCTTAGAATAAATAAAAGTCGAGTCAATGGAATTGCAAAATTTTGGGAGCTCAGGATGAAGAATAATCTATTTAGAACAGTTGGAATCTACGCTGTCTTATTACTCACTGTGGGTATGATGGGTTGTCAACCTCAATCCAGCTCAGTGGCAACGCTCGCGCAAACAGACCGTGTTGTGCAGATTGAAGCCAAGAGCGTTCCTGTGAAAGGGGCAGCCAAAGTGGTGTGTGAAATAGAAGGTTGTGTACGCTTTGATCTACAAACAGTGGACAGCAATATTGACTGGATTAATCAATATTTTATTGAGCGGATACAGCATACCGAACCTGTTGCATTCACCAAGGTCACCCAGAAAAATCCTAAAAAAGCCGATGAGCCGTATTATCTGGATCAGCGCTTTATCAAGGTGGAATTTGTCGGTCAGCGTGCCCATCTGGCTTCTTTTGCCTTAAAAAGTTCCAATCTACCTCGCAATCAGTCCAAGCTGATGACTCATACGGAATATATCAATTTTGATCTAAAACAGAAAAAACGTTTGGCTTTGTCTCAACTGTTATTAAATGGTGGTGAGCAGAAACTGCTGAATGCGATGTATCGAACCAATACTCAATGGCTGAATACGCAGGGTATTCAACAACAGCAGTTAAAATTGAGTGATAACTATTATTTTGATACAACAGGTCTGGTGATGGTGTATCCGGCAGGCGAACTAGCTCCGGCAGCAGCAGGAATGCCTGAATTAAAAGTGTCATATGCGGATTTAAATGAAGTGATTCGCCCTGAATATTTAGCCATTTTGCAGCAGACAGCTTCCTAAATATTGTGCTAATAGGACGCAGCCGTGGTCTTGGTCACTGTATTTTTTAATGCTAAGAGCTTACACTATAGCCAGTTTTTTTCTTCTGCAAAGATTGATTATGATCGACCCGAAATTACTCAGAAATAATATTGAGGCTGTAAATGTAGCCTTGGCAAAACGTGGTGTTCAACTCAATGTTGAAGAGTGGGCATCCCTAGAAGCACGCCGTAAAGAGATTCAGTCCAAGACAGAAACACTGCAAGCTGAACGTAATGCCGGTGCCAAACAAGTCGGTCAAATTAAAAAAGCAGGTGGCGACGCATCTGAAATCATGACTCGCATGTCTGCGATTGGTGATGAAATCAAAGCGGCTGAAGCAGCACTGGCTGAACTGCAAGCTGAGCTTGAAGAAAAATTATTATCTATTCCAAACTTGCCAGATGAAGCTGTGCCTGAAGGTAAAGACGAAAGCGATAACGTGGAAATCCTGAAATGGGGTACACCGCGTGAATTTGATTTCGAAATCAAAGACCATACGGATCTGGGCGAAATGATGGGCGGTCTTGAATTTGAAACCGCGACCAAATTAACTGGTTCACGCTTCAGTGTATTGAAAGGTCCATTGGCGCGTTTACAACGTGCCATTACCCAGTTCATGCTAAATACGCATACTGATCAAAATGGTTATACCGAAGCCTATGTGCCTTATCTGGTCAATGCAGATTCATTGCGTGGGACTGGTCAGCTGGCTAAATTTGAAGAAGATCTGTTTAAGCTGCAGGGCGAAAAAGAGTTTTATCTGATTCCAACTGCTGAAGTGCCAGTGACGAATTTCGTACGTGATGAAATTATTGATGCAGACCGTCTGCCACTGAAATATGCAGCGCACACGCCATGTTTCCGTAGCGAAGCAGGTTCTTATGGTCGTGATACCCGCGGTTTGATCCGTCAGCACCAATTCGACAAAGTCGAAATGGTTCAAATTGTGAAGCCTGAAACTTCGATGCAAGTGCTTGAAGAATTGACTGGCCATGCTGAAGGCATCTTGCAGGCACTTGGACTTCCATATCGTAAAATTTTACTTTGTGGTGGTGACATGGGCTTTGGTGCGACCAAGACTTATGACCTGGAAGTTTGGGTACCAAGCCAAAATACCTATCGTGAAATTTCTTCATGCTCAAACATGGGGGACTTCCAGGCACGTCGTATGAAAGCGCGTTACCGTGCTGATCAGAAGAAAACTGAATTTGTACATACCTTGAATGGTTCAGGTCTGGCCGTGGGTCGTACTTTACTTGCAGTGATGGAAAACTATCAGCGCGCCGATGGCTCGATTGAGATTCCTGAAGTATTACGTCCATATATGGGTGGTGCGACTTATATCGACTAATTGTCGATCTCAGCATCCCTAAATGTGCATGAAAATTGCATAGACAGCAGATTTAAAATTTTGAGGTAGTTCGTGGATATTTTTCCAATCTCGTTAAAGTTGCAACAGCAACCTTGTCTGATTGTCGGTGGTGGACATATTGCATACCGTAAAGCACTTCTCCTACAAAAAGCAGGTGCGATCATTCATGTGATTGCGCCTGAAATTGAAGAGAGTCTGCTGCGAATTGTGCAAAATAGCCAAGGACACTATGTGCAGGCAGCTTTTCATCCTGAAGTTGCGTTACGTTCATATCGACTGGTGATTGCGGCGACTGATGATGCAGAGACCAATCGTCAGGTCTTTGAATTGTGTGAAGCGGAAAATGTCCTGGTCAATAGCGTTGATGATCCGCCGCATTGCCGCTTTATGGTTCCTGCAATTATTGACCGTTCGCCATTGGTGATTTCAGTGGCATCGAATGGTACGTCGCCCGTGTTGTCGCGGCAGATCCGGACTCAGCTTGAAACGACTATTCCGCATGGTATGGGCAAGCTGGCTGAATTTTCAGGAAAATGGCGCAGTGCGGTTAAGGCTAAAATTGTCAATCCGGATGAACGTCGTATTTTCTGGGAAGATTTATATGCCAGTCCGCTAAAAGAACAGGTGTTCAACGACAATATCGCGGAAGCAGATCGCCTGATCGAGCAAGCATTACAAGAATGGCAAAAGCCGAAAGGTGAAGTCTACTTGGTCGGTGCGGGTCCTGGTGATCCAGAACTGTTAACCTTAAAAGCCCTACGTTTGATGCAGCAGGCTGATGTGGTCATTTACGACCGTCTGGTTTCAGCGCCAATTATGGAGCTGTGCCGCCGTGATGCGGAAAAGATCTATGTGGGTAAGGCACGTTCCAATCATGCAGTTCCGCAAGATGGGATTAATGCCTTGTTGGTGAAATATGCCAGTGAAGGAAAACGGGTTTGTCGTCTGAAAGGCGGTGATCCATTTATCTTCGGGCGTGGCGGTGAAGAGATTGAAGAGCTATTTGCTGCAGGGATTACTTTCCAGGTGGTTCCAGGAATTACCGCAGCTTCAGGCTGTTCAGCCTATGCCGGTATTCCATTAACCCATCGTGATTATGCGCAAAGTGTGCGTTTTCTGACAGGTCACTTAAAAGAAGGTTCGCCAGAATTGCCTTGGAGTGAGTTGGTCTATGAAAACCAGACCTTAGTGCTCTATATGGGACTGGTTGGACTGGAGAAAATCTGTGCAGAATTAATCGCTCATGGTCAGCGAGCCGACATGCCGGTGGCCTTGGTTTCTAAAGGTACGACGCCTGAACAGAAAGTCGTCGTGGGAACCCTTGCTGACATTGCATCCAAAGTGTCCGAACATCAGATTCAGGCACCGACTTTGACCATTATTGGTGAAGTTGTACGCTTACGTGAACAATTGCAATGGCATGAGCGAGGATAAGCAAAGCACTGCTTTGTCCGAGCGCAAGACGAAGGCTGTGCCTGAATTAAATATATTAAGTGAGTAAGCTGTGATCCACGTTATTTTATATGAGCCTGAAATTCCTGCAAATACAGGCAATATCATTCGTCTGTGTGCCAATACCGGAGCACAGTTGCATTTGGTCAAACCGCTGGGTTTTGAACTGGATGACAAAAAGCTGAAACGTGCCGGTCTGGATTATCACGAATATGCCAATATGCAGATTTGGGAAAATATCGAAGACTGTCTGGCTGATCTGGCAAGTAAAGGCATTGGTCTGGATGCAATCTATCCATTGACCACCAAAGGTTCTGAAACACCGCATACTTCGGATTTAAACCGTCCTGTGGCCTTGTTAATGGGGCCGGAAACTCGTGGTCTGCCTGAACATGTTCGTATGATGTTTCCGCAAAAGCACTGGATTCGTTTACCGATGGCAGAAAACTCCCGAAGTTTGAACTTGTCGAATGCCACTGCAGTAATTGTCTACGAAGCTTGGCGTCAGCAAGGTTTTAAAACGCTTTAAGCTGAAATTTGTGATGATTCTAAAAGCTGCCTTTGGGTGGCTTTTTTATTTTGTGTAACAAATAGATAAACTGCTTTTCACTTCATTGTATGCTTGAGTTTATAACTTTATCAAATATAACAAAAGGTGCTGCTTTGAAGCCTCTATTAAAACTTGTCATCGCATGTTGCCTTGGAACTATTGCGGCTTCCGTGAGTGCGGAACAGGGCAGTGCTGCCACATCGGCAACAAAGGAAGTTCAATCCATTACTCAGGCAGAAATACAGCAGAGCCTGCTCAACATGCAGAAACGCTTAGATACGCGTATTGAAAAATGGGGGCAGAGCCTGAATTCAGATGATTTTCAATGGACCTGGCGGGGGCGTAAATTAAAGCCTGCCAAGCGTGAGGAAATCTGTGATATTTTTCAAGCTGTCGTCGATGAAATGTATCAACTGGCCGTCAAGAATAAAGCCCGTTTAGGTCCGGAAGAGCAAAAGTTATTGTCTAATCGCAGTCTGTTTATTCAGAAACTGGGTTATGAAAATAATCGAGTTAATACCCAGATGGGTTTTGATTGCTATCTGTATTAGTAAAATCAAAACATGACAGACATAAAAAAGGCGCATGAAGCGCCTTTTTTATTTGAATTGGAACGATATTATTTATCATCAAATTCATTGTGCTGAGGAGCAGGGTGCTTGAAGCCTTTGGTTTTATAGCCCAAGTACAGGATACCGCCAAATGCCCAGATCAGACCATATTTAAGCGAAGCTTCATCGACTTCTAGCCACAATGCAAAGACTGAAATGAAGCCAAGTAAAGGAACAACGACAAAGTTCATGATCTCTTTAGCACTCTTGGTGCGACCATCACGTAATGCATAACGTGAAATCACCGACAAGTTGACGAAACTGAATGCAGTCAAGGCACCAAAGCTGATCAACGATACGACAAAATCAAGATCCATAAAGCCAGCAGTTAAAGCCACTGCGCCAGCAATTAGGATGTTGTATGAAGGTGTGTAGTTTTTCGGGCTAATATGACCGAAGATCTTCTTGTTGATCACGCCATCACGACCCATTACGTACATCAGACGAGATACCCCCGCATGTGCTGAAATACCAGAAGCCATGACTGTCACAATTGCGAAGTAAAGTACGACTGTCTTAAACGCCACGCCACCGACAGCTTGTAAAATATCCGGCTGTGTTGCAGCGATATCTTCAAAGTAAGTTTTTGGATCATTCGGGAAGAAGATCTGCATGAAGTAAGTACTGATGATGAAGATGATACCTGCCAATAATGCAGTCAAGAAAATCGCTTTAGGTAAGGTTTTCTCGGTATCTTTGGTTTCTTCAGCAAGAGAACTTAAGGAGTCAAAACCTGTAAATGAGAAGCACAGTAAGGTTGCACCGGTAATCAGGGCAGCAACAGAAGTAAACTCATTCCAGAATGGCTCTAAACTCCACAATTGATACTTTGCATCGACTAATGTGCCGTCTGCATTTACGCCACCTTCTAGAAGTTGGTAAACCATCCAGGTGAAGTATGCAATGACGCCCAATTGTACGAATACAATCATACTGTTGAAGTTGGCAACAAATCTCGCACCACGAAGGTTGATCGCAGTCATAAACGCGGTTAAACCAATGACCCAAACCCAATGGTTCATGTCTGGGAAAAGTGCTTCCAGATAAATCACCGCCAGGATGATATTGACCATTGGCGATAACAGGTAATCCAGCAAGGATGACCAACCCACCATGAAACCTACGTTCGGGTGGATGGATTTTTGCGCATAGGTATAGGCCGAACCCGAAGAAGGGTAGCGACGAATCATATGACCATAACTCAAGGAGGTTAACAAAATTGCAATCAGTGCAAAAATGTAAGAAGTAGGAACGTGGAAATTACTTTCTTCAGATACCAGACCAAATGTATCAAACAAGGTCATGGGTTGAATATAAGCTAAACCAATAATAATGATGTGCCAGAGTCCCAGCGTTTTTTGCAGTTTAGCTGCCGATTGAGTCCCAGAGATATTAGTCAACGGCGTTATCCTCTTAATCGTTGATCAAGGATCAGTCATATTTATAAGGATCGTTTGAGACGAACGATCCCCCCTACAGTTTTCTATAAAAGTCCGCCAATCTACTTGAAAAGAACGGCTTTTGCTAGCTATTTTTTTGACTTTTGTCCTGCATAAAATGTGCCATTCAAAAAAAGAAATCGAATTTTTTCTTATGCAAGATAAAAGCCTGATGTTTAAAAAAACATCAGGCTAGAATTTCGGCTATATTGGCTTATTTTTCAGTAATTACCAAGCCTTTTTTAAGATAGATTTTAAATCTTCCAGGGTGGCTTCTTTCGGGTTATAAATGATGGAACCATCATTCAGGGCTTTCTCTGCCACTTCATCGAGCTGGGCTTCAGAAATCTTGCCGGTTTCACGTAATGTGCGTGGTAATTTGGTCAGACTGTAAATCCGGTCACGCATGGTCAGAATCGTCGCAATGGTTTTGTCAGCACGTAGATGCGCTGGCGTTTGTGCATAAATATCGGCACCCGCCAAAGGCAGGAGCAAATCTGCGATTTTGTCACCATTGACCTCTTTGTTGTATTCCAGCACATAAGGCAGGAATAAGTTCATGCATAAACCATGCGGCAGGTGTACCACTGCACCCAATGAGTGCCCCAGTGAATGCACAATACCGACCATGGAGTTAGAAAATGCAATTCCCGCCATGGTCGATGCCTGTGCCAGTTCCAGACGGCCTTGTGCATCGGAAGGGTTGTCCAGTACGTTAAATAAGTGGGTACTGATCTTTTTGACTGCTGCAGTCGCATAAGCATCCGAAATCGGATTGGCTGCCATGCAGGTATAAGCTTCGACCGCATGAGTCATAGCATCCATTGCGGTCATGGCGGTTAAATGCGGCGGCAAGGTCTGGGTCATGCGGGGATCCAGAATTGCAGCATGCGGCATCAGATAATAAGAGGCGAACGGCATTTTGACGTTCTTTTCAGTGTCCGACACGACAGCGACCATGGTCACTTCTGAACCTGTACCAGACGTGGTTGGAATCACAAAGAACGGTTTCAGCGGTTTAGGCAAGTTATGTGCACCCGAATATTTCAGCAGGTCATCACCGCCTTCCGATACCAGAATATTGGTTGCCTTAGAGGTATCAATGACTGAACCTCCGCCCACAGCAATGATCGCGTCGCAATGATTTTCGCGATACAGCTTTGCCGCACTGCGCACTGTACCCAAGCTAGAGTCGGGTGGTACATCATCAAAAATCGCTACAATTGCAGCATCTGCCATTTCAAATGCAGCTTCAATTGGTGCCAACAAATTGTTGGCACGGACGCCTTTGTCGGTAATGATCAGCGGACGTTTGGCCCCTAAAGTCGCAAGTTCAAACGGAATATGTTCTAACGCGGCATGACCGGCAATCACTTTGACCGGACAGAAAAATTCATAATAAGGTTTAGCCATGTTATACACTCCGTTTCAAATAGGATTGAGCGATTTTCAGATAAATGCTGCTCGCTTCGCTTAGTTTTTCTTTTAAGCTCAGATTGCTTGGATATTCTTTCACTGCCAGTTGTGCCACCATTTTTGGCAAAATTAGTGCTTCCATTTTATTCAGGCAGCGTACCAGACGAATGGCATTGGAAATATCGCCATCAGCAATCATACGGTCATGGGCAAAAGCCTGTGAGGTGCTTTCCTGAAAAGAAAACACCAAAAAGGCATGGTGCAGATGTTTAAAGGTAATGATCAAATCAGGTGCTTTTTCCAGATTTTTGACCAGTTCCAGTTGTTTGTCCTCAGTGACCCGTGCCACAAAGGCCGGGCCATGCGGAAAGACTTTCATGGAAAGAGTAAAATTTTCTGGAAAGTGGGCCACTTCCTGTTTGATTTCTTCATCCACCTGGCTTGCCATGACCAGACCTCGGCCAATCACATCCATCATGAGTTTGACATAGGCAAGCTGCAAAGCGGGTTTTACGGATTTAGTCGCAATCACGTGATGATCCCTATCTCAATATTATTAGTTTAGAGTAAATACTCTAATTTATTTGGGGTTGAAATGCAAAGGCTTTATCTTTGCTCGACAGTTACTTGCTTAAAGTACCCGCTGTGACGCAAAGTTTCAATAATTTCAGTGCACAACTGGCTGAATTGGGGTGGTTGTTCGAGCAAATCACTCATGCGTACCATTTCCAGTCCTGCATAGCCACAAGGGTTAATGGTATTGAATCCGCTTAGGTCACAATCCAGATTTAGGGACAAACCATGATAGCTACGGCCTTTGCGAATTTTAAAACCAAGTGAGCCAATTTTGCGTTCAGCGACGTAAACCCCGGGGGCATCCGGTTTGGCATAGGCATTAATGCCATATTTTTTTAGCAATTCGATCATCAGGTTTTCAGCATAAGACACCAGCGTGCGCACATTCCAGCCCAGACGATTCAAGTCAAACATGAAGTAAGCCACCAATTGACCGGGACCATGCCAGGTCACCTGACCACCACGATCGGTCTGAATCACCGGAATGTTGCTTAGTATTAAAATATGTTCCGGTTTTCCTGCCTGACCTTGAGTGAGTACATCCTGATGTTGCAAAATCCACAATTGATCCGGGCTATGTTCATCACGGGTTTCCGTAAATGTTTTCATTTCCAGAAAACGATCTTCATAAGGTGTGAGGTCGTGATATTGACGAATGATCAGCTCGGGCTTTTGCAGCACATCAGTCACAGGGAGTGTCCTTGGTAATTATAAAAACTGATCATAATTATAATGACTTCGGCATGAAATAGGGGCGAGATCAGCAATATTTAAGCGTTAGCTCAGCTTTGAATGAGCATAAAAAAACACGCCCGAAAGCGTGTCTTTTTCATTTTCGATTAGAGTGCGGTTTTAATCAGCGGGCAGGCGGCCAAATCTGCATATACTGCATGCACCTGTTCCAGTTCCAAAAAGCGCAGTTGTGCGGTAATGGAATGGTATTTTCCAGTACGTGATGGCGTAATACTGACGCTATCACCTTCAAAATCTGGAAAATGTTTCAGAAAAATGTCGATGACAGCATGACGCAATTCATCGCCCGCAAGGCCAATCAGTTTAATCGGATAATCCATAGGGAAAACCCAAAGATGTTCTTGAAGTTCACGAGATGGTGTACGGTCTAACATGGTAGTCCCCCTGATTTGAAACGCCTGCAATCATGCAGGCGTTTGGGTTTGTCTTGGCTACTTAAATGGAGACTGATGATCAAATTTCAAGTCTCCAGAATAAGCATCAAATCTTAATCATTCTCAAGGAATGAACGTAAGTGTTCTGAACGCGATGGATGGCGAAGTTTACGCAGCGCTTTCGCTTCAATCTGACGAATACGTTCACGTGTTACGTCAAACTGTTTGCCCACCTCTTCCAAAGTATGGTCAGTCGGCATGTCGATACCAAAACGCATTTTTAGGACTTTGGCTTCACGTTCAGTCAGGTTTTCCAGAACTTCACGTGTCGCTTCTTTCAGGCCTTCAGAAGTTGCCGCATCAATTGGTGAAGTGATGTTGCTGTCTTCAATGAAGTCACCCAGATGTGAATCTTCATCATCACCGATCGGTGTTTCCATCGAAATTGGTTCTTTGGCGATTTTCAGTACTTTACGTACTTTAACTTCGTCCATTTCCAGACGTTCGCCCAGTTCTTCAGGAGTCGGTTCACGACCCATTTCCTGTAGAAGCTGACGAGATACACGGTTGATCTTGTTGATCGTTTCAATCATGTGTACCGGAATACGAATGGTACGTGCCTGATCCGCGATCGAACGGGTAATCGCCTGACGAATCCACCAGGTCGCATAAGTCGAGAATTTATAACCACGACGGTATTCAAACTTGTCTACGGCTTTCATCAGACCGATGTTACCTTCCTGAATCAGATCCAGGAATTGCAAGCCACGGTTGGTATATTTCTTCGCAATCGAAATTACCAGACGCAAGTTCGCTTCAACCATTTCTTTCTTGGCACGACGTGCTTTGGCTTCACCGACGGCCATACGTTTGGCAATGTCTTTAATGCCTTTTACATCAAGGCCAAGCTCTTTCTCGATATCGGCAATTTTTTGCTGGAAGGCCAATACGTCTGGACGTACTTTTTCCAGATAAGCTTTCTGGTCTGCAGGTGTTTTTGCGATCTGCTCATCTAACCAGGCTGGATTCGATTCTTGGCCCGGGAAGCTGGTACGGAACTGGGTGCGATCCATACGGCCACGACGTACTGCATAACGCATCACTTCACGTTCTGCACCACGAATTTGATCATGGGTACCACGAATCATTTCAGAAATGATATCAAATAGACGCGGAGTAAATTTGAACATCATGAATACAGTTGCAAGTGCCTGCAAAGCTTCTTCAGCCTGTTTGCTGTCACGACCATGTTTTTCAATAGTTGCTTTGGTATTCAGCCACGCATTTTCCAGTTCAGTAAAACGCGCTTTAGCAATTTCAGGATCTGGACCAGAATCTGCTTCTGATTCATCATCAGAATCTGCTTCTTCTTCCTCTTCATCATCGTCCAGTTTTACGTCTTTGGTCGATTTTTTCGAGTCAGTCTCATCTTCAGCAAGAACCGCTTCTTCTTCTAGAACTTCAGGAATTTCTTCATCTGATTCAGGATCTAAATAACCTGATAAAAGGTCAGCGAGACGGCGTTCGCCCGCTTCATAATCTTTGTATTCTTGCAGTACCACTTCTACCGCATTCGGCCAGTAAGCAATCGAGTGCAAAACATCACGAATACCTTCTTCGATGCGTTTTGCGATGCTGATCTCGCCTTCACGAGTCAGAAGTTCTACTGTACCCATCTCACGCATATACATACGTACAGGATCAGTGGTACGACCTGGCTCGTTTTCTACCGATGCAAGTACGGCTGCAGCTTCTTCTTCTGCAACTTCATCCGCCGCTTCTGCAGTATCTTCGAACATCGTATCATCAGATTCAGGCGCGCGATCATGTACTGGAATACCGACGTCATTCAGCATCTGAATGATGTCTTCAATCTGCTCGCTTTCTGTGATGGAGTCCGGCAGATGATCGTTAACCTCAGCGAAGGTTAAATAACCTTGTTCTTTGCCTCGGCTAATCAGAGCCGCTACTTGAGAAGTAGGGGAAGTCATATCGCTCATCTTTTGCTTACTCTTCGTTGAATCTATGGCAGTAAAAAACCGTACAATGCTGCACGATTTAAGCTCGTTAAATTTAGTGAATAGCCTACATATTTCATCAGAGAATTCAGCATTAAAGCTGTCTGATAAAATATTTAAAATGAAATTCAGTAATTTAAGATGGGGGTGAATTTGTTGTTTTCAAGTTCATCCCATGCGTGTCTGTTTATGACTCAAAAAGGAGAATCAAAAAACATAAGGACGCAGGGTGGATTATATCATGGCACACAATTGAGACAGAAAAAACCCCTAATTACAAATTAAAAATACGAAAATCCAAATAAAACTTGACTTGTTATTTTAGGCACGATAAATAGCGCTTAAATCCTTTTACATTTTTCACTCATGAGGAAGTTTTAGTGTCTTCTACAGATTTTGAACTAGATGATAACTTCGGTGAAGATGATGTTAATTTCGATGAGGCTTCTAGCAAGCTCAGTGCTAAAGAGTCGTTGGAAAAACGTCGTCTGATCGATGATCTGCTGACCCAACGTCGTTTAGAGCGCGAACTCAAAGATTTTGACTATGACTTCGACGATGATGACGATTTTGACGACGAAGATTAACGAATTCGGATTTAGCATAGCCTGAATAAATGCTATGCTAAACCTTTCGTTTTTCTAAGTTTGGATGTTAGATGAGTGCTTTAGATTTAGACCTGTTGAGTGAATATCTAGATGGTGACCAAAATGAACATGGTCTAGATTTCGCGGCAACCCATGGTTTCTTATGTGCTATTGCAGTAGGCCCAAAATTCGACAAATGGTTAGACGAACTTTTTGATAGTAATCAAAAGAAAGTGCCTGCAGAAATCATCACTCAGGTGCAAGCATGGTTAGAGTCTATTCGTCAAAGCTTAGCCAATGAAGAAGGGATTACGTTCCCGTTTGAAATTGAAGAAGCAGACACTGAATCAAGCCTGGGTGACTGGAGTGTGGGCTTTGTAGACGCCATGTTCCTAAACGAAGACGCTTGGTTTACTGAAGAATTTGAAGAACAACTGGTGGATTTAACCCTGCCAATCATGGTCTTCAGCGGCATTGATGATGAAGATCCACAAATGGAAACTTTCCGTCGCAATGGCCAGTTAATGGATGAACTTGCAGAAGAAATTCCAGAAAACTTAAATGAATTGTATCTGATGTATCACACTCCAGAATAATTCATAAAAAAAGCACCGCAGGGTGCTTTTTTTAGCTTTGGCCTTTTTGCATCTTTGATATCTACTCGACCCTATTTTCTTTCAAGCCTGTACGCTTCGCCAGACTATAGCGTGCATAAGCATTGTAGGCGATATGAAACAGCAAGGCATGTAAGGCAATGCTTGCAGCCACCAGGAATGAATTTGTTCCTCTTCCTGTATAGTTGATGGTTCTATAAATCTCATCTGTCTGCGGGTTCATCCAGATGACCACTACTAAAAAGATAAACCCGAATGTCATGGCAATAATAGTGGAGCCCCAGACCAGTTTGCTTTTCTCTTGCTGAGTCGGCAAACGAAGTTCTTTCTTAACAAAGTATCGGGCACTGAGAAAGGCAGAAGCAATCAGGGCAGGAATCAGCAGAATGGCGCCCAGATTGAATACATAGATGAATATGCCTACCAATAGAACCAAGGTCAGATAAACGGTGGCAAAATATTTAAGATAATGCGACATCGTTTTAATCTCCTTAAGGGATCTTCCTCAGGATGGACGATTTTTACGCTGCTGTCTACGGTAGAAAATCCAGATAATAATTACCGCAACAATGGCAATAATCACATAACTGACTTTACTGAAAATTTGCTGCATCAACTGCTGGTTTTCGCCAAAATAAAATCCGACACAGGCCAAAAATGTAGTCCAGATGATGGTTCCAAGTGCGCTATAGAACATAAATTTCCAGAAGGGCATATGACTCATGCCGGCAGGAATGCTGATCAGCGAGCGGACGGCAGGAATCATGCGGCCAAAAAACACAATCCGGTGACCATAATGCTCAAACCAACTGAGTGATTTTTTCACATCCTCTGATTTAATAAATAAATATTTGCCATAACGATCGACAAATTTAAAAATAGAATCATGGTTAAATTTATAGCCAATCCAGTATAGCAAGGCGGCTGCTAGTAGAGAGCCGATACAGCCGGACATGATGACCCCGAAGAGTATTAACTCGCCCTGAGAGGCGGAATAGCCCGCGGAAGGCATAATAATTTCGGAAGGGATTGGCGGGAAGACATTATCCAGGAACATGAGCAGGGCAATGCCCCAGTAGCCCAGTTGCTCCATGACGGAAATAATCCATTCGGTCAGATTCATATGATTGGCAAAATAAAAAATACTGCCTGTATCCTAAGCAGTATTTTTTGTGCGGTAAAGTCTTGGAATATAAATGATCAGACAGAATCAGCTATGTGTCAGGGTATAAATATAAACTTTACGTAAGAAATAGGCCAAGCAGATCGGCAAAATACTCAACAGGATAAAATGCATGATGCTGGTATTGATATGGTAACCAATGAACAGCGCCAAGATTGCGCCAATAATGGTTCCCAAGATAACTACGAACAAATGTGACTGCTGTTCAAGCTCTTCAGAAATTTGATGAAGTCGTTGCAGCTTTATATTTTCTTTTGGTTGAAATTGAACCAGATTGTCTGAATCTCGAGCAAGTGAGCCTGCCATTTTATATTCCTTTTCAAGTAAAAATTTCAGTTAATAATGAAAGACTTAGCTTGTAAATCACCGTATCATTAGACTAACAATCTTGTTTGGAAAAAAATGAGGTTCTTGGTAAGGAATTGGTAAGAGTTTTATTACTGTTGTAATTTTTATGTAAACAAAAAACCCTCCGAAGAGGGTTTTTATATATTTCATTACAAAAGGCCAAATTAGAGGCGTTTGCGTTTTGCTGCTAAAATTTGTGATTGACGCATACGGAAACCTTCTTTTTGTTTCTCCGTAGTTTTGTCAATACAGTATACACAAGAGACACCATGTTCATAACTTGGGAGTGCAACTTCTTCTGGAAGTAAAGGCCAGCCACACGCATGACACTTGGTGTTTTGGCCTTCTTCAACACCGTGCGTTACGGCAGTACGACCATCAAACACGAAGCATTCACCTTCCCACATGCTTTCTTCAGCCGGGGTTTCTTCCAGGTATTTCAAAATACCGCCTTTCAGGTGATAAACTTCAGTGAAGCCTTCTTGAAGAAGTAAAGAGGTTGATTTTTCACAACGAATACCACCTGTACAGAACATCGCAATCTTCTTGTCTTTGTGCTGTTCCAGATTATTTTTCACGTATTCAGGGAATTCGCGGAAGCTTTCAGTTTTCGGGTCAATTGCGCCTTTGAAAGTGCCGGCTTTGTATTCGTAATCGTTACGTGTATCGACCAGAATCACGTCATCACGTGCAATCAGTTCGTTCCATTCTTTTGGATCAAGATAGTGACCGACTAAATCACGCGGTTTTACTTCCACGCCTAAAGTCACGATTTCTTTTTTTAATTTAATTTTCATCTTACGGAATGGCTTTTCAGAACTGTCAGATTCTTTGTATTCCATTTCGTTAAAACCTTCATTTAGAAGGAACTGGTGAATTTGATCAATCGATGCACGGTCGCCTGCAACCGTACCGTTAATGCCTTCACCTGCCACAATTAGAGTACCGCAAAGGTTGATGGATTTTACCAGGTCCAAAAGACGTTGCTGAAGATCGGCAGGATCTTGAACTTCTTTGAATTGATAAAGTGCGGCAACAACCCAACCAGTCGTCGCTTGCTGTTCTACAGGTGCAAGCTGTTCTACAGTAGCGTTCATGGAATACTCCAACGTAGCATGATAATTTGAAAGGCGCATATTTTAGCTTGATTCGAGTGAATAAGCGAGTAAAACGCAAGTCTTTTAACAGGCTTCAATTCATGGGGGAGAGCGTGTATAGTCATGCCCGACCCAGGATTTTGTGCAGTGATGCAGATACTGAAATTTGCAGTATCGTTGGAGTGTGTTTTGAGTTCAGATCGTCGTATTGCGTCTTTAACCCCATGTGCAGGGCGTTGCTCGACCGTATTTGGTGATGCGGTATGTCGTGGTTGCCGCCGTTTTAATCATGAAGTGATTCACTGGAATACGTATAGTGCTGAGCAGCATCGAGCTGTGTGGCAGCGACTGGATGCACAGCTGGATCAGATTCTGGTGCCATTGTTACCGCATGCCGATCTTGTCAAAGTGCAGGCCTTTGTGCTGTCGAAACGGGTGCGCTTGCGTGATGATGCTTCCAAAGGGCGCAAGCTGTATCATGCTTTAAAGCTCTGTGAAAAAAAACGGCATTTTACCGACGATAGTGGTTTAGGCATCCATTATAAGCAGGTGCGTCCGCTCTGGGACGAGTTTGAGCGCCGGATCTTGGCCTTGGCTACCGCCAGTTATGATCTGGCTTTTCTGCGGGCAGATGGCATCAGTCAGCATCTGATTCATATACAAGAGGAGGACTAAGTCCTCTTTTTTATACACAAAAACAACAATAGCTGAGGGAATAGCATGAATATTAGTGAATATTTCTTATATTGTCTGGCTGTTGTGGTGATGATCGCTACACCTGGCCCAGTGATGTTGCTGGTGGCCAGTGCCGGTTTAAAAGGTGGTTATGCGGCGGCTTTAAGAACCATTTTTGGTACCAATTTCGCCTCTCTGGTGTTAATTGCCTTATCGGTATTGAGTCTAAAAGGTTTGTTGGTCATTAATGCGCAATGGCTGGATGCGATCAAGCTGCTGGGCTGTTTATATATTGGCTATCTGGGCTGGCAGATTTTCCGTGAAGTTATTTTTAAGCAGCAGGAGCAAGCTCAGGAGAATCTAGTTCCTGTGCATGGTGGTTTTCGACAAGGTTTTTTGGTTGGTATTTCTAATCCGAAGGACATTATTTTCTTTGCGGCTTTTTTCCCGCAGTTTATCGGGATTACTCCTGATCTTGATTTAAGTTTAATTATTTTGACTTTGAGCTGGATTCTCCTGGATTTTCTGACTTTGTCTGTGGTGTATTTGGGTTTCAACCACTTATCCCATTCTCGACTCTATCCACATTTGCTGGCATTGTGCGGCATGATTCTGCTCATGATTGCAGGGTACGGAATTTATCAAATCCTGATTTAAAAATGTACAGCATACTTGGACTGTTCCTGCCTGGCATATCCTGCAAAAATCATGCTAAGGTGAAATCAAATAAAAATTGAACAGATTAGCATGTCCAGAACAGTACCATCACCAGACCGTCCATTTTCCCCGCTGTTATTTATTCAACCTGCTGTGCTTCAAATTCTTTACATCATTGGGCTTGCGCTGATCGCTGTCAGTATTGCGTATTTACTGGCGGCAAACTGGTGGATGCTGCCCAAATTCATCCAGCTATTTATTCCTCAAATTTTATTGTTGGGTTCGGCATTGCTGAGTGTACGTTTCGCTGCGCGGGAAAAGTTAAGACAAAGTCTGGATACTGTATCGGGTCTAATGCTGGGCTTAAGTCTGGCCGTGATTGGACAGATTTATCAGACTGGTGCTGACAGTTATCAGTTATTTCTGCTCTGGGCTTTGCTGTTGTTGCCTTGGTTGTATCGTCCGAATATTGGGATCTTTGCATTATTTTGCGTGGTCAGCCAGTTAGCACTCTATTTTTATTTTAAACAAAGCTTTTGGTTGGTACGTGCTGAAACTCTTTATCTGCTCAGTCTGAATCTGTTGACCGGATTAAGCATGATCTATGCATTACGTTATTATCCGGTTTTGCGCTATCTGTTTATCGCCATCGTGGTGCTCATTTCGGTAGTGAGTATGTTCCGGTTTGTCGACTCGGATTCGATCTGGTATTTGGGCTCGGTACTGGTTCTGCCGATTTTATTCAGTGTTTATTTCTATACCCGAAAGCAACAGCTTGAAACCAGTTTACTGGTTGCAGGACTGGCCCTGAGCTTTAGCATTCTAATTTTTGATCTCACTGAGCAATATTTACAGGATTCTGCCGCTGGCTTACTGGTACTAGCTTTGCTGATATTCAGCTGGTTCGCAGCTATTACAGGTTTGCTGATCAAGCTGTTGCCCAAGAGCCGGTTTTCGGTCATTCCACTGGCCCTTGGCGCATGGATTGCTGGTGTGATCTTGGCCATGCTGTTGCTGACCTATTGGGAAAGTTTTTCGATCCTGATGGGAATCATTTTTATCGCAGTCGCCTGGTGGTTGATTCGTAGCAAGCCCTCAGTTTTTCTGCGGCAATTGGCTTATTGTTTGTGGGTTTGCGGTCAGGCCGCGGTATTGATTCATACTCAATTACTTACAGAGAGTCTATTACTAATCTGGCTGATACAAGTCGGCATTACGCTGCTGACTATCATGAGTCGTATGCATTGGCTAGTGGTGCTGTTGCAGTTGTTACTTGCACATATACTGGGAATTGCAGTTCTGGTCGAGCAACATGCATTTTTTCAGGATCAGCGGCTGATGACATGGATTATGCTGCTGAATTACAGCATTCTGACGGTAGCTTTGCTAAGTGCGAGACATTGGCTCGCTTCAGCTTATGCCAAAAGCGTGACTTTATGGATGATTAGTATTTTGGCAGTGACAGCTATTTTTCAATGCCTACTGCAATTTGGTGTGGCTCAGCAATTGCAGCCTCGCGGCATAGATGAAGCAATTGTTTTCTATATTTTGCCAGCGCTCTGGCTGTTGAGTTTTGTCGAGATTCATCTTAAGCAATTTTCACGGATTCAACTCTGGCTGATTCCTGCCGCGGGAATTCTGCTGATTGCATTGGGTTACTTTGAAATTTTTATTATTTTGGTGTTTATGGCTTGGGCAATGGTGAATCAACAACGATTGATGCAAGCCTTGACCATTTTGCTACTGATCTTCTGGTTATGGCTACTGTATTACAATCTGGGACTCAGCTTTTTATTTAAAAGTGTCAGTATTTTTGCCTCAGGTGTGCTGGTGTTGCTTCTGGCTTATGTGTTGAGTTCACCGAAGTTTCAGTTGAAAGCAGGAGTGGCCTCATGAAAAAGTTTCTGGCGCTGCACCTGAGTGTTTTTAGTATCGCTTTATTCGGGGGATTGATCATCCAGCATGAATGGCATCTGGCAAAAAGCGACAGTATCTTTGTCGAGTTGGCGCCAGTCGATCCACGTTCGATCCTGCAAGGGGATTATATGGCACTGAACTATGATCTGCATTTTAGCGCAGTGGCTGTGAGGAATGGTTCCGAACAGCCTATTTCTGACATCAAGATTGAAGATTTTAAAAATCAATCCCATGTGATGAGTTATGTGCAGCTGGATCAGCAGCGCAGAGTCATCAAAACCAGTTTTGATCGAAATGCACTAAATCAGTCGGAACGTTCAGCCCGATTAATTCTGAAAAATCCACGCAATACTTTTGAAGCTTTGTATCCTGCTGCCAACAGTTTCATGTTTGCCGAAGGTCTGGAGCCTTGTTATCGTAACGCCAAATTTGCAGAGCTGAAGGTGAAGGAAAATGGTGAGGCCTTGTTATTTGATTTGCTGGATCAAAAATTAAAACCCTTAAACTGTGAAAGCTCTAAAAGCTGGCGAGAAGGCAGTTAAATAGGTCAATGTTCCGGTATTAAAAAAGCCCGCGATGTGCGAGCTTTTAGGTATCTGGTCTGATCAGCTTATGCAACTTGTACCGGAATACAGTTGGCAGTGTGGCTGACTGTATTGTTTGGGTTAGCATAAACCAAACGAGGCTGATGGGCATTCGCTTCAGCTTCAGTGAAATCGCCAAAGGTTGCAATAATCACGATATCGCCTACATCCGCCTGATGCGCAGCGCCACCATTCACTGAAATGATGCCTGAGTTGTCTTCGCCACGAATTGCATAAGTTGCAAAACGTTTACCATTGGTCACGTTCCACACATGAATTTCTTCGTATTCACGAATGCCAGCCAAATCCATCAAAACGCCATCAATTGCACATGAACCTTCATAGTGTAGTTCTGCATGTGTAACGTGAGCGCGGTGAATTTTGCATTTTAATAAACGAGATAGCATGGCTAGCGTCCCCTGAGTTGACCTAAGAGTTTGATCATTTGGTTAAATCAATCTTGCTTGCTGTATGGTGAACAATCGAGCAAACGCATTTTGCGCTTAAATAAACTTTCTGGCAAGCGGAATTGTCCAGCAATTTTTGAATGTTTAGTTCGGCTTATATGCGTTGATTTGATTCATGGCTTGCTGTACTTCACCGTTCACCAGCATTTTTGTGCGGGCGAGGGCATGGGAAATCGCATCATCCATTAAGTTCTGTTCGCTGCTAGGTGCTTTACTGAGCACATGACCGGAAACACGGTCTTTGGCACCAGGATGACCAATTCCAATACGCAGGCGATGGAAGTTTGAACCAATATGCGGAACGATATCGCGTAGACCATTATGACCACCGTGACCACCGCCAGTTTTCAGGCGAATGACACCAGGATTCATGTCCAGTTCATCATGGGCAATCAGGATCGATTCAGGTGCGATATTGTAAAATTTGGCGAAAGGAACAACACTTTTACCGGAAAGGTTCATAAAGGTTGTCGGTAGAAGAAGACGGACGTCTTGACCTTCGATATTGCCACGACCGCTAAATCCATTGAATTTTGGGTCTTTTTTGAGGGTAATGCCATATTGGTCTGCAAGGCGTTCTACGAACCAGAAGCCTGCATTATGGCGGGTTTGGGCATACTCAGAACCTGGGTTACCCAAACCAACAATCAGTGAAATATTTGACACTAATTACACCATTAACACTTATGCGCGTTTGAAGTCAGCGTGCATTGGTGTGTTTTTAGCTGGGTGACGTTGTAACGCTTGGATTTTCACGCTTTCAACTTTACCGTCTACATCAATTTCGATAACTTCTTCAAAGAATGAATTGTTTTCTAAGAATTTAACAAGCTGACGAAGCTCAACAGTAATTGCTACAGGAGCAGCTTCACCACCGTAGATGATTGCAGGAACTTTAGCTTGAAGACGAAGGCGGCGGCTCGCACCTTTCCCTTGAACTGCTTCTTCACGTGCTGCTGCGTTTAATACGAAGTTTGCCATGATAGACATCCTATTTAAGTTAAATGAACCAGACTTGCGACCAGTCTGGTGAGTAAAAGCCCTACCAAATGGCAGGGCTTTGAAAATTCAGCGCTCTATTATAGATAAGAATCGAACATTGCGCTAATAGATTCTTCGTTGTTAATACGACGAATCGTTTCGGCAACCATGCTGGCTACTGAAACCTGGCGAATCTTGCCCAGTGCTAAAGCTTCATCAGAAAGAGGAATGGTATCAGTCACAACCAGTTCATCAATCACAGAATTCTTTAAGTTTTCAAGCGCTTTACCAGAAAGTACTGGATGCGTTGCATATGCAACAACCTTGCGAGCACCGAAAGTTTTCAATGCATCAGCAGCTTTGCATAGCGTACCAGCAGTATCTACCATGTCATCAACGATGACACAATCACGATCTTTTACATCGCCAATCAAATGCATCACTTGTGATTCATTCGCTTTTTGACGACGCTTATCGATGATTGCAAGATCGATATCGCCCATCTGTTTCGCAACAGCACGTGCACGCACTACACCACCCACGTCAGGTGAAACCACCATCAGGTTGTGATGCGATTGTTGACGCAAGTCAGCAAGTAGGGCTGGTGTACCGTAGATGTTGTCTACAGGGATATCGAAGAAGCCTTGGATCTGGTCAGCATGCAAGTCGATCATCACCACACGGTCAACGCCTACAGTAGTGAGCATGTCTGCTACAACTTTTGCAGTGATTGGAACACGTGCTGAACGTGGACGACGGTCTTGACGAGCATAACCAAAATAAGGAATCACGGCAGTAATACGACCCGCACTTGCACGACGCAAAGCATCAGCCATCACCAAGATTTCCATCAGGTTATCATTAGTTGGGGCACAAGTAGGTTGTACGATAAATACGTCTTTACCACGAACGTTTTCAGTAATCTCGACAGCAATTTCACCGTCAGAGAACTGACCTACAGAGGCAGCGCCTAGAGGAATATGTAAGTGACTTACGACTTTTTGAGCGAATTGTGGATGCGCAGATCCACTAAAAACGACAAGATTGGGCATGAAGCACCCTTGGCGGTTGGGATATATGGGAATAGATGGCAGGGGTAGCTGGATTCGAACCAACGGATGCCGAGATCAAAACCCGGTGCCTTACCACTTGGCGATACCCCTAATGCGGCAGAACTTTAATATTTTTGCGGTAAAGTGTCAAGGTAAATTAACAGTCTTACAGCAAATGAGTGTTCTGTCTTTTTTCGAGAAAATGGCAGGGGCGGCTGGATTCGAACCAACGGATGCCGAGATCAAAACCCGGTGCCTTACCACTTGGCGACGCCCCTAATTTGATGACTGTAAGATGGCAGGGGTAGCTGGATTCGAACCAACGGATGCCGAGATCAAAACCCGGTGCCTTACCACTTGGCGATACCCCTAAT
>NZ_JARDAL010000032.1:0-13023 GCF_048957595.1 Acinetobacter sp. AS5
ATGGCAGGGGTAGCTGGATTCGAACCAACGGATGCCGAGATCAAAACCCGGTGCCTTACCACTTGGCGATACCCCTATCTACACTTTAAACTGAACTAAAGGTGATTCTTGTAAACTGTTGACCAGGTAAGCTTTACATGGTGCATTTGCAAGAATATCTTCGATATTCAGATTTTCAGTGACTTCAATAAACACACAGGCACCTGTACCTGTAAGTTTTGCTTTTTCGAACTGGTCGAGATATTGCATTGCTTCATCGACTTCAGGATATAAGCTTCTTGCCAGTGGCTCAAAGTTATTTCCAAAATCAGATGGCGTTTCCTGATAGGCGCAAAATTTAGAGCTCTTCGTGTCTCTTGTCAATGCTTTTTGCGAAAAAAGCAGTTGAGTGCTGATAAAACAATCAGGTTTTAACACAATGAATTTTTTTTGATCTAAGTCTATGAATGTTAAGTGTTCGCCAATGCCTTCGGCCCAGGCATTTTTGCCATGCACAAATATTGGCACATCTGCGCCTAGCTTGACCCCGAGTTCTGCCAGTTGTTCAATATTTAAACCGCACTGCCAGAGTTGGTTCAGCACAATCAGGGTCGTCGCGGCATTGGAAGAGCCGCCACCGAGACCTGCACCCATCGGGATATTTTTTTCCAGACGAATTTTTAGTCCAGAGAGCGTCTTAGCATAGGGCTTCAACAACTGTATCGCCCGATAGATTAAATTCTGTTGCAGATCGACTGAGGCCAGACCTTCTATCTGAATCGCATCATCAGCACTTTGTTCAAACTCCAGCCAGTCATATAGGTCAATCAGCTGAAAAATACTTTGCAGCTCATGATAGCCATTTTCACGGCGACCGGTGATATGTAAAAACAAATTCAGTTTAGCAGGCGAGGGAACACGAATCATCATGGGCTGGAATCAGGTCAATTAACGGTTTTCAATGATCATTGTAATACGGTTTTCTGCACCATTTCCAAGTGACTGTTTTAAAATCAAGCGGTTTGGCATTTTGGCCTGCGCATTATAATTGAGATCGACTGTCCAGCCCTGTTCAATAATCTGGTTAATCCGCTGCGTATCGTCTTTTTGTAATTTGGCAGAGTTGGTCGCAGGGCGGGCTTGTACCCAGTCCACTAAATAACTGATCGGTGCTTGCCAGCCTGTTGCGCGTTCCAATAATTCTTCGGCACTGGCTGCCTGAATCAGACCTGTTTTGGCACTGTTTAAGGTCACTTGTCCCGGTGTGCCAGAAATCTGGGTTTTACCGACGCCTAAAATACCGCTGAGCTCAATATCAAATTCTTCCTGCTGTTGTACCCAAGTAAAGAATGCGCTGCCAGTGTGTTGAGGGGTGCGAACGCCAATTTTACCTTGCAGCTGAAATTGATTCTCTGCCTGTACAGACGGGGTGGCAGGCGCATGTGGCTTGATCATCTGCTGACAGCCAGTTAAAAATAAAGCAGTGGCTGCAAAGGCACAGCAGCCCAATTGGCTCAAATTGCGCATAAATTAATTAACTCGTTTTGGTTTGAGGTGCTAACAATAGCGAATTAAGTTGTTTCAATTCTGGGTCATTTGGATGGTTTTGTTGTAATTGTTGTAACACTTGGTGGAAGTGTTGTAGATCACCTTTCATGTACAAGGAACGGGCATAACGTACCCCAATCTTCACATTCGGATTCAATTGATAGGCTTTGTATAACACATCCGCAGCTGTGGTGAAGTCATTCTGTAAATAACAGATATAACCATAGGTATCCAGAATCGATGCCTGTTCTGGTGCATATTCTAGTGCCTGTTCGACATAGCGGCGTGCTTCTTCGAGGCGACGGTTTTGCATCGCCAGGGTATAGGCATAGGCATTCAGATAGGTCGGACTGTTCGGTTCAATTTTAAGTAAAGTGCTGAGTAGTTCATCCAGCTTGACGCGATCCTGATGGGGATCCAGCAACAGAACTTGCGAATAGACCAGTTCAGGGTCATCCGGCAGGTTTTTGCTGGCTTCTTCCAACAGGCGAATCGCAGCTTTTTTATTCTGCATGCGCGTCAAAATATCCGCCTGAGCTAGATAGAGGAAGCTGGCATGTTGTGGATAATTCACCCTTTCCTGGGTTAAGAAACGCAGCGCATCATGCAGCTTATCCTGCTGGGCGAAAATCGAGATCATGTTGCGACGTGAGACGGTGTAAAGACTGCCATCGACCAGACGATAATAAGCTTTCGCCGTTTCATAATGCTGTTTGCGTTCTGCATTCACCGCCAAGTAATAATAGGCTTCGTTTTGATATTGCGCAGAATAACGCAGTTCGACCAGATATTTTTCGGCTTTCTCGTATTCTTCCAAGTCAATACTGGTCAGTCCGGCAATGAACAGGGCTTCTTCAGCAGTCGGCCATTTTTTTAGAATGTCTTGCAGTTTTTTCAGAGCCAAAGTCGCTTCGTTCAGCTTGACCAGATATTTGACTTCGGCCAGACGTACATCCAGATTATTACGGTGTTTACGGCTGGATTTTTCATACCATTGCAGTGTCGCCTGAGTATCGCCGAGTGCATTGAGCAGATTGGCCTTCATCAGGATATAGCCGGTCGCATTCGGACGTTTTTTTAAGGCGCGGTTAACTGTATTTAAAGCCTGTTCAAGCTGACCATTTTGTGCTTCCAGACCGGCCACTAGCACCAGAATAGATGGATTGTCCTTGGCTTTAGTGGTGCTTAAGGCCTGAATCAGATAAGTACGATCCTCTGTGCCTTCCGGTGAAATTCCGGCGAGAATTTCTTCCAGATCGGCACTGTCATCAATTTGCAGGATTTTTTCTAAGGTCTCAGCAGCCAGCTCATATTCATGCGCTTTAAGGGCAATATGTGATAAATAAAATAAAGCAGGGACGTCTTGTGGCTCTTGTACCACCCAGTGCGTGGAGATATCTAGTGCTGCCTGTAGGTCATCATGTTCCAGCGCGACATTCAGTGCACGCTGCTTGACTGAAGTGGAATTGCTCTTGATCGCCAGCACCGTATAGTTGTGCAAAGCAGTCGGAATGTCATGTGCAGCGATGGCAAACTCAGCCATCATACTTTGTTTTATCGCATCATAATTTTGATTTGCATGGTAAACTGCTTCCGCTGCATAAAGATGCGCAGTCGAAGCCATGCTACCCACCAGTAGGAATGTGGTAGAATATTGCTTAATTGTAGGGCCGTTGATACGGCTAATTGTTTGACGCAATTTTTTCTTGATCCAAGTAATGCTTTTTATGACACCGATGTTGCACAATAGCATAAATTTAGTGAAATGATGACCTGATATGTCTTTCTTTGCATTGGGTGTCAACCATCAAACTGCCTCTGTAGAACTGCGCGAACAAGTGGCGTTTAACCCTGAAAAGTTAAGTGCCATTCTTGCCGAGCAAAGCCAACACCCTGAACTGAACGACATGGTGGTGGTGTCTACATGTAACCGGACCGAAGTTTACGCCATGTCTGAAAATGCTGACATGGTGCTGAACTGGCTCGCCCAAAAAAATGGGGTGGATGTCAAGCAACTGCAACATCATGTCTATCGTTATGAAAATGCCCAGGCAGTAACTCACTTAATGCGTGTTGCCAGTGGTCTGGATTCACTGATGCTGGGCGAACCGCAAATTCTGGGGCAGGTCAAAACCGCACTTTCTCTGGCCAAAGACTCTCATACGGTTTCGCGTGATCTCAACCGGATTTTTGAATATGCCTTTTATGCCGCCAAACGCGTGCGCTCAGAAACGGCTGTCGGTAGCCATGCCGTCTCTATGGGATATGCGGTGGCGCAACTTGCTCTGCAAGTATTTAGTCATCCGGACAAGCTGACCATTATGGTGGTGGCAGCCGGAGAGATGAACAGTCTGGTGGCCAAACACCTCGCAGAGATGGGGGTGGGCAAGATCATTATCTGTAACCGTACCCGTGAGCGTGCGGATATCCTGGCACAGGAAATTGCACATCGGGTTGAAGTTGAAATTATCGACTTTGATCAGCTTGCAGAAAATCTGCATCGTGCCGATGTGATTTCCAGTTGTACCGGCAGTTTGCATCAGGTGATCCATTTTGCCGATGTGAAGGCTGCACTGAAAAAACGCCGTTACCAGCAGATGCTGCTGGTCGATCTGGCCGTACCGCGCGATATTGATGCCAAAGTAGAAAGCCTGGACGGGGTTTATCTGTATGGCGTTGATGATCTGCAAAGCGTGATTGAGGAAAATCTGGCACAGCGCCGTCAGGCGGCTGTTGAGGCCGAAATCATGGTCAATCAGCTGGCTACAGAACTGATGACCCAGCAAAAGGTCAAACAGGCCGGGGCGACCATTCATGCCTACCGTGACCACGGGGAAACATTACGTCAGGAAGAGCTGGCATTGGCAATGCAGCGTATTGCCAAGGGTGAAAAGGCAGATACTGTACTGGCCGAGTTTTCACATCGTTTGACCCAAAAACTGTTGCATCCAACTTCTATTGTGCTACGTGAGGCGGCCAAAGCGGAAGATCCTGCCTATTTTGAGCTGTTGCAGGAAGAACTGGGCAATGTGGTTGCGAAACGTCGTAAATCCAGGCATTCATTTTAATCAGTATGATGAGAGGCTTGGTTCTTTGTTGATTTGTACTTCAACATAAAACCCAACCTGATTGTTTGAGAAAATGATAAATAATACTGTGAGCTAGCACTGACTTCATTTGATTCAAAAGAATCAATAATTTGAAAAATCAGTCTTCTAATAGGGTCATTGAGCGTTTTCGGTCAATTTCATAAATCTGCATTTTCAGATTTTTCATTTCAGCAATGCTGCTAAATTTCTTGGATTTAATCTTGTTTTTTAAACACTGATATTGCAGCTTGGTCGAAAAATCAGCCGCGAGTTTGTCGGCCTGTTCTGGCGATGAGGTGTAATCACTGACATTGGCATGCTGCAAAATATGCTGCAGTTCATGATGATGGGCTGCGCAGGCACCGAGCACATAGTAGATCGACAGTTCGGGATCATCTGGCAAGTCATCAAAAATCACATTCAGAATATTCAAAATTTTAAACAGCAGCTGATCTTCCGCTACCAGCGCGCGCAGCGGCTCAAAATGAATATATAGATAAGGATGATTCATCAAGATCGCAATCACATATTCTTCAGCATCAATTTTGGTACTAAAGCTTAAGGATGCATCCGTATTGACTTTTGGTTGCCATTTACGGTTAAAGCCCAGTTTTTCACGGAAAAATTGCTGCAGCAGATAACGGAAGGAGCCGTGTTTGGGCAGTAATTCAGTCAGATTTTTTAGTTCACCCATGACCTGACTTTTGCCTTCAGGGGTAGTGATATCCTGATTTTGGGTCAGATGGGCGAACACGAAGTCCGACATCAACGGCGCCTGTTCTAATAGGCGTCTGAAGTTCTCTATCCCTTCACGGCGGATCAATGAATCGGGGTCATGGTCAGCGGGCAAGACAAAAAACTTCAGCTCGCGGCCATCATTCAGCAGGGGTAGGGCAATGTCCAAGGTACGGCGCGCTGCTTTTTGACCGGCAGCGTCCCCATCAAAGGCAATGGTCAGCCGGTTACTCTGCTTGAACAGAATATTCAGGTGGTCGGTATTACTCGCTGTGCCTAAAGTCGCCACTGCGCCATGAATGCCATATTGCTGGAGCGCAATTACATCCATATAGCCTTCGACCATCAGCCATTCTTGGGCTTTCTGCTTGCGCCCTTCATACAGACCATACAGCAACTGGTTTTTATGGAAGACCTCAGAATCTGGCGAGTTGATATATTTAGGTTTAATCTCGTCATTGAGTGCGCGACCACCAAAGCCGACCACACGCCCCTTGGTATCACGGATCGGGAAAATCACCCGTTCACGCAGCAGATCAAAATCACGGCCACTGTCGCTGGTACGAATCAGACCTAAAAGTTTTAAGCCTTCAATATCCTGAGGAAAGGCTTTTTCCAGATGTTGCCAGTCTTCGGGCGCATAGCCTAAGCGCCAATAGGCAATGGTTTCTGTAGTCAGACCACGCTGTTTAAAGTATTGCTGAGCGCTCGGGCTGTTGGGTAACTGGCGCTCATAGAACTGCGCGATATTTTCCAGCAGATCATAGAGATTACCGTCTTGCTGAACTTCTGCCATGGGCAGGTGTTCAAAAGAAGCAAAAGGGTCACCATAAAAATCCTGTTCGACTGCCTGAAACTCTGCAAATGGATCGAAACTCGCCGTAGAGGCAGCACTATTATTTTCTGTTGGGGCGTTATTTTGTTGCGGCTGAGCTTGTGGTGCCGCTTGAGCAGGCGCAATTTTAGGTTTGGCTGCTTCACGTTTATATTTTAATTTATTGGAATCGGTATTGTCTTTAGGCAGTTCGATGCCGGTCTGACTGGACAGATCTTTCATCACTTCGACAAAATTACGGCTGCCAATGTCCATTAAAAAACGGATGGCATTACCGTTGGCCTGACAGCCAAAACAGTGAAAATACTGTTTATCACGATAGACGTGGAAAGACGGTGATTTTTCCTGATGAAAAGGGCAGCAGCCTGAATAGGTACGGCCCGTTTTTTTCAGTTTTACGAATTGACCAATCACATCGACAATATCGGTGCGATCGAGAATCTGATCAATCGTATGTTGAGGAATGGCCATGGTCTGTTGAGCTTCTCGCGCTGGTATTTAAGGTCTAAATCACTGAAAAAATGAAAATAGTCTGGCTGAACATTGAATATTTCAAGTTCCTTTGTATACCTTTTGCACGTTTTGTTCAAGCCTTGGCCGGACAACGCAAAAGGGCAAGTATGATACCTTGCCCTTGAGGAAAATGCACCTGTAAAGCGCTGTCTTATTTGCTGATGCTGCCGGACTTATTCAGCTTTATTCAGCCGTTTTAGGACGATCAAGCAAACCAAATGAAATACGGTTGGTGATGCTGCGCTTTTCAGTTTCTGGCGCATCTGACTGTGCATCGGTGTCGGTTACAGTCTTGGCTTCTTTACCAAAAATACCCAGTGTCGCGCGGTTAAAGAAACTGCCTTCACTACGCGCTGCACGCAGATTCACCGTACCATCTGATTTCACCAGATTCGGATAATTCAGCTTTAACACATCCACATATTGCTGAGAAGTCGCTTTATCACCTAGCTGAGCATAGCCATAAGCAACCGTTGCCAGTGCTTCTGGAATCTGCGGAGTTTGTGGATAATGCTCAATCACCCACAAGCCACGTTCAACTGCTGCCAGATAAGCCTTACGCTTGATGTTGAAACGTGCTGCGTTCATTTCATGCTCAGCCAGTTCCTGACCGATAAACTGCATACGCTGTGCTGCATCCACTGCATAAGTGCTAGATGGATAGCGGCGAATGAAATCAACAAAATTCTGGTAAGCCACTTTCAGGTAGCTGACATCACGATGCGACTGTTTCAGCGAGGTATAACGCAGCAGGCCGTTATAGTTCTGTTCCATATTTGAGACACCGCGTACATAGTAGGCATAGTCGACATTTGGATGTTGCGGGTTCAGACGGATAAAACGCTCTGCCAGTGCGACCGCACCTTCATAATCTTTTTGCTGGAATTTCACATACAACAGTTCCAGTTGCGCTTGCGGGGCATACTGACTGGTCGGGAAATAAGTTTCCAGCGCTTCCAACTGTTTTGCTGCATCGGTATATTGATTACGATCTAGCGCTTTCTGTGCTTTTTGAATATAAACCTGTTCGCTAGATTCCGGACCTTTATCCACGACTTCTTTTTTTGGATTACTGCTACAGCCTACCATTGCCGATGCAATGCCTAATGTCACAGCAAGCATTGTCATTTTATAATGTGGTAGCGACATAAAAATTCCTCTGTTAATACGGGCAATGAGCTACAATTGCACTATTAAACCACTTTTGTCTGAATGAGCAAATGAGTCAAGCACAATCTTCCAATTCTAATATCCCTGATACTGATTTCAATTTACTTGAAGATTCTGAGGATGCAGATAACCATACTTCAGAAGCAACTGCAACACGTTTATCGTTGCAATTTCAACTGGATGAAACTTATATCGGGCAACGGATCGACCAGATTGCCGCAATGGTCTGGAGCGATTTTTCTCGAGAAAAATTAAAGCAATGGATTAAAGATGGCAATTTATTGGTGAATGGTCAACCGGTTAAGCCGAAATTTAAAAGTGATGGTTTTGAAACCCTGACTTTAAATGTTGAGCTTGAAGCGCAAACGCGCAGTCTGCCGGAAGATATTCCACTGGATATCATCTATGAAGATGATGACATTATAGTCATCAATAAACCTATCGGTATGGTGGTACATCCGGGTGCTGGCAATAGTTCGGGCACCTTGGTCAATGCTTTATTGCATCACTATCCGAAATCAGCTGAACTGGCGCGTGCAGGTCTGGTACATCGTATCGACAAAGACACCAGTGGTCTGCTGGTCGTTGCCAAAAATCTGGAAGCACAGTTTTCTCTCAGCAAACAGCTTGAGAAAAAATCAGTATATCGCCTGTATGATCTGGTGGTTTACGGCAATATTATTGCTGGCGGTACCATTGATGAACCCATCAAACGTCATCCGGTAGATCGTGTGAAAATGACTGTACTTCCGGGCGGTAAAGACGCGGTGACGCATTACAACGTCAAAGAGCGTTTCCAGCACTTCACCCGTGTTCAAGCCCGTCTGGAAACTGGACGTACTCATCAGATTCGTGTGCATTTTAGCTATATCGGCTTTGGCTTGGTTGGTGATCAGGTGTATATGCCGCGTGTCCGTATGCCAGCAGGTGCATCGCAATTACTAGATGACACTTTACGTGGCTTTAAGCGTCAGGCCTTGCATGCCGTGCAACTCGGTCTGACCCATCCGCGTACCAAAGAGGAAATGACCTTTGAAGCGCCGTGGCCGGAAGACTTTGCCAATCTGGTGGAAGTGCTGCGTACCGAAAACAAAGCTTATTAATTTTAACTCAGTCAATGTCAGCGCAAGGAAACGAGATGCAATTTGTACCAGGACTTCCACAAGGTGTGTATGTGGGCCAGACTCGCGTTCACCATGCGAAAGTACAGCCATCAGCACAGCCTGAGCTTGCAGGTTTTAATCTGGCCTTGCATGTGCAGGATGATGCGCAACGGGTACAACAGCATCGTATGGCTTTATTGCAGGATTTCGCTGCGTTTGGCGTAGATAAAATTACCTGGATGACCCAGACGCATAGCACCATCTGTCATAGCATTAATGAGCAGATGCCATTTACCGCACTGGTCGGAGATGGTCTGGTGACGCAGAGCAAGGCACATGCTTTAATGATGATGACTGCAGATTGCTTGCCTGTAGTACTGGGAAATGCTGATGGCACAGAAGTTGCCAATCTGCATGCCGGTTGGCGGGGACTCGCAGGAGGTATTATCGAAAATACCATCGCAGCCATGCAAACTCCGCCGACCTGGGCCTGGCTCGGGGCGGCCATTAGTCAGCCATGTTTTGAAATTGGCGCTGAAGTAAAAGCTGCTTTTTGTAGTAAATATCCTGAACTGGACAGTGCATTTCAGCCCGGTGTACAGGCAGGTAAATATTATGCCGACCTGTATGCGATTGCGCGTTATATCTTGCAGCAACACGGCATAAATACCGTATTGGGCGGGGATCAGTGTTCTTATCGCCAGCCAGAGGAATATTTTTCTTATCGCCGTGAACCAAAAACAGGGCGTATGGCGACATTCGTGTTTATGGCATGAAAATGTTAAACTTAACTGAATTTTTTGGCTTTTGAGCGTTATGTCCCTATCTTCCAAATCTGTTGCGATTGTTTATCACAGTCCTTATGGACACACGGCTAAAGTGGCAAATTTTATTGCCGATGGTGCACGGGAAACCGGTGTTCAGGTGCATATGATGAATGTCGAACATATAGACTGGGATGTACTAGACGCCGCCGATGCAATTATCTTTGGTTGTCCGACCTATATGGGTAGCCTGACCTCTGCCATGAAGCTGTTTATGGAGCAATCCTCTAAGCGCTGGCTGGCACGTAGCTGGCAGGGAAAACTGGCAGCGGCTTTTACCAATGGTGGCGGACTTAGTGGTGACAAGCTGGCGGTCCTGCAGCAAATCAACCTGTTTGCCATGCAGCACGGGATGTTGTGGAGTGGATTGCCATTAATGCCGACAGGACGTGCCGTCACGGATCTGAACCGGATGTCGAGCTTTTTGGGTTTAATGACCCAGTCAGATAACGCACCGGTAGAAGTGACCCCACCTGAAGGCGATTTAAAAACTGCGTTCTGGTTTGGTGAATATATTGCTTTGACTCTAGCGCGTTTAAATAGCCATACTTAAAACCATAAAAAAACCTCCAAATGCGGAGGTTTTTTTATATTCAACTTTTAATCCATTATTTATGGAAAATTCGCGCTTTATCACGTTGCCAGTCACGGTCTTTTTCGGTGGCACGTTTGTCATGGAGTTGCTTACCTTTCACCAAGGCAATTTCCAGTTTGGCATGTGGACCTTTCCAGTAACACGCCAGTGGTACGCAGGAATAACCTTTCTGGTTAATCGCACCCATCAGCTTTTCAATTTCACGGCGATTCAGCAACAGCTTGCGAGTACGGGTTGCTTCAGGCACCACATGGGTCGAAGCGCTTAACAAGGGCTGAACCTGTGCACCAAACAAGAACGCTTCACCATTTTTAAAGGTAATATAACTTTCTACGATGGTCATGCGACCAGCACGCATTGATTTGACTTCCCAACCTTTTAATGAAAGCCCCGCTTCAAATTTCTCTTCAATAAAATAATCGTGGCGGGCACGTTTATTCAGTGCAATGGTACCGCCATTATTTTTTTTTACTACAATAGATGCTTTCGCCATAATCTGATACTTCCAAACGTGCTGCTATTGTACCGCAACTAGAAATAAGGTGAAGTTTTTTAAATTAATGAGGATTATTCACCAAAAAAACAAGTTTTTGCTAAAATAAGATTCTACATAACAAACAGAGTACAAATGGATGTCTAAAACTCGTGTGATTTATCCGGGGACTTTTGATCCAATTACCAATGGACATATTGATTTGGTAACACGCGCAGCGCGAATGTTTGATGAAGTCGTAGTGGCGATTGCCATTGGTCATCATAAGAATCCGGTATTCAGTCTGGAAGAGCGTGTCGCATTGGCGAAAGAGTCATTGAGTCATTTGGACAATGTTGAATTTGTAGGCTTTGATGGTTTGCTCGTCAATTTTTTCCGTGAGCAAAAGGCGACTGCTGTATTGCGTGGTTTGCGGGCAGTGTCTGATTTTGAGTACGAATTTCAGCTGGCAAATATGAACCGTCAGCTGGACTCCCACTTTGAAGCGGTGTTTTTAACCCCTTCAGAGCAATATTCTTTTATTTCATCCACTTTGGTGCGTGAAATTGCTCGATTAAGAGGTGATGTAACCAAATTTGTACCACCAAACGTGGTTGCGGCCTTCGAGCGTAAACTTCAACAAGGTTGGTAGCGTGTCTTTATATATCACCGATGAATGTATTAACTGTGATGTCTGTGAACCTGTATGCCCGAATGAGGCCATCTATATGGGTGAACTCATTTATGAGATTCATCCAGATTTATGTACAGAGTGCGTCGGACATCATGATCAACCGCAGTGCCAGTTGTTCTGTCCGGTGGATTGTATTCCACTGGATCCGAATCATGTCGAAACGCAGGAACAGCTGCAAGCCAAGTATGAAAAACTGACTGCTCAAAAAACATCAAGCAATTAGTCTCGATATTTGATACTATGCCGCTCGAAGTGAGCCAGACGATCGCTGCTGTGGAAATCTCCGTGATTGAAGCAGGGGAGGAAAGTCCGGGCTTCATAGGGCAAGGTGCCAGGTAACGCCTGGGCGGTGCAAACCGACGGCAAGTGCAGCAGAGAGAAGACCGCCTTCATTATGTTTTCGAGCAATCGGAATCGGAGGTAAGGGTGAAAGGGTGCGGTAAGAGCGCACCGCATGGCTGGTAACAGTTCATGGCGAGGTAAACCCCACCGGAAGCAAGACCAAATAGGAATCCATTAGGCATGGCCCATGCTGGATTCGGGTAGGTCGCTTGAGCGCATGAGTGATTGTGCGCCTAGAGGAATGATCGTTCACGACAGAACCCGGCTTATCGGCTCACTTCAACAAATTTTGATCAAACAGCACAATATGGGGTTGACGTGATTTACAGAAAATCCCATAATGCGCGCACAGTTTAAGGCTATGTAGCTCAGTTGGTTAGAGCACCGCACTCATAATGCGGGGGTCACAAGTTCAAGTCTCGTCATAGCCACCATATTCTGAAAAAACCCACTCCGATTGAGTGGGTTTTTTTATGCCCCAATTTTATTTTGATTGGTTTGAATATCAGAGATAGCGGATTTCAAAACTTGTAGGCAAATTTTAGCTGTTTGTTCTCTAGGTGAGAATTTTTCAGTCATTTGCTGAAAAGGATGTATGTAATTTCTAAAATCTCTTAATTCTTTGCTAAATCGATATGTATCTTTTTCAATTAAATTAATTGAATGAGATACTTCAATGAAATTATGAAGTGTCCATTGATCGAAGTTTTTTACTTTGCCATCTTTTTTAGGGCTACAGTTTGAAGTATTAAAAACCCTTGGATTTAAAGAAGCAATATTTAAGAATATTCCCTCTAATGTACTACCAGCTAATAACACAACGGAAAGGTATGCTTCAGCTTTAAAAGCTTTTTCAATTTCTATTATTCTACTTTTGATTACAGGCATTAAGGTTGGGATGAGATTTAACTGAGAGTAATCAAACTTAAATTAATGTTTTATAAAGTTATTTTCAATATTTTCATTATCTGATTGGAATTGTTCATCAAGATTGATTTTTGTAATAGGTGTAAGGTTAATTTCAGTGTTGGTTCTAGTAATTTGATAAGAGATGGATCCGTAAATTTGAACAACTCCTATAAGTGATATTCTGCTCCTCAAATGATGTTATAAACATCAATATA
>NZ_JARDAL010000033.1:0-48506 GCF_048957595.1 Acinetobacter sp. AS5
TTCTAGAGTTATTTGCATTTCTCTATTTTATCAAAATTCAACCTGCTTTTTTTTAGCATACTTTTTGATACACCACCAAAAATTGATCGCAGTTTTGTTTGCAAGATTGGTGAAAACAAGCAGGCAACCATTGTCAGTGCCATGGTGGCGATGGGTAAAGCCATGGGCATGACCGTGGTCGCTGAAGGCATCGAGACTGAAGAGCAGCTAGAATATCTACGTGATTTAGACTGTGATATTGCCCAAGGTTACTTATTTTCCAAACCGCTTCCTGAGCAGGATGCAACCGCTTATTTAGTGCGAGACAAGACACATCAGACTTATATATCTCAAGTCTAAGTCCATACCCCACCACAATAAGTTTGTTGGAAAAACGGCCGTCTTTGTCTGTCCGAACTGGCTAACAAATGGTATATTCAGGAACATAAATAAATTCTTTGCCCGCTGACCGGGTAATCTTTACAACGATCGAGAGACTGATGGACGAACAATCTTTAAAGCAACAGGCCCTTTACTATCACGAATTTCCTACCCCGGGAAAAATCAGCGTTACACCAAGCAAACAATTGGTCAACCAACGTGACTTGGCCCTTGCTTATTCGCCTGGCGTAGCTGCACCATGTCTTGAGATTGAACGCGATCCTTCAACTGCTGCATTGTATACGGCTCGTGGCAACCTGGTTGCTGTAGTGACCAACGGTACTGCCGTGCTTGGCTTGGGTAATATTGGTCCTTTGGCTTCTAAACCAGTGATGGAAGGTAAAGGCGTATTATTCAAAAAATTCGCTGGCGTTGATGTATTCGATATCGAAATTGCTGAAAATGATCCAGACAAAATTGTGGATATTGTCGCTGCATTAGAACCGACTTTTGGCGGGATTAACCTTGAAGATATCAAGGCGCCAGAGTGTTTCTATATCGAGCAAAAATTGCGTGAACGCATGAATATTCCAGTATTCCATGATGATCAGCACGGTACTTCGATTATTGTCGGTTCTGCGCTCCTCAACGCGTTACAAATCAACGGTAAAAAAATTGAAGACATCAAGATCGTGGCTTCAGGCGCGGGTGCTGCTGCACTGTCTTGTTTAAATCTGCTTTGCGCTCTGGGTGCTAAAAAAGAGAACATCATCGTTGCCGATTCACGTGGTCTGCTGACTACACATCGCGAAGGTCTGGATGAATCTAAGAAAGCCTATGTACAAGACATCGAAGCTACTCAGCTTGGTGACGTAATTGCAGGCGCAGACATGTTCCTCGGTCTGTCTGCTGCGGGCATTCTGACCAAAGAAATGGTCAAGGTCATGGCTGAAGATCCGATCATCTTTGCCTTGGCGAACCCGGATCCAGAAATTCTGCCTGAACATGCACATGAAGTCCGTGATGACGTGATCATGGCAACCGGCCGTTCTGACTATCCGAACCAGGTGAATAACGCACTGTGCTTCCCGTACATCTTCCGTGGTGCGCTGGACGTTGGTGCAACCACTATTAACGAAGAAATGAAAATTGCCTGTGTCCATGCAATTGCACGTATGGCACATGTTGAAGCTGATGCAGCAACTTATGGTGAAAAATCGGCATCATTTGGCCGTGAATACCTGATTCCGGGCCCGCTGGATCAACGCTTGATCCTAGAAATCGCACCTGCTGTTGCACAAGCAGCAATGGATTCTGGCGTGGCAACACGTCCAATCACGGATTTCTCGCATTATCGTCAACGTTTGTCTGAGTTTGTCTACAACTCTGCATTCATGATGAAACCAATCTTTGAACAGGCTAAATCTGATCCTAAACGTATTGCTTATGCAGAAGGTGAAGACCTGCGTGTACTTCGCGCAGTTCAAATCGCGGTAGATGACGGTTTGGCAATTCCGATTCTGGTGGGTCGCCCAGCTGTCATTGAAGCCAACATCAAAAAATTGGGTCTACGTCTTGAAGATGGCGTGAATATCACGATTGTTGATCAGGAAAAGAACCCCAACTATGAAATGTTTGCGGATGATTACTACAATATCATGCAGCGTAAGGGTGTAACACCTGAATATGCACAGCGTGAAGCACGTCGCCGCTCTACCCTGATCGCAGCGATGCTTGTGAAACATGGTATGGCAGACGGTATGCTGTGTGGTACATATTCAAGCTATGACATTCACCTGGACTTCGTCAGCAACATCATTGGCAAGAAAGATGGTCATAATACCTTCTTTACCCTGAATGCCTTGATGCTTGAAGACCGTAACCTGTTCATTGCCGATACCTATGTCAACACCAATCCAACGGCTGAGCAGCTAGCTGAAATGACGATTCTAGCTGCTGAAGAAGTTCGCCGTTTTGGTATGACGCCACGTATTGCCCTGCTTTCTCACTCAAGCTTCGGTTCAGACCAGCATGATGCCAGCGCGCAAAAAATGCGTAAGGTATATGACATCTTGTCTGAAATCGCGCCTGAGCTGGAAGTTGAAGGTGAAATGCACGGTGATGCTGCACTGGATGAGAACATTCGTCAGTTTGCATTCCCGAATTCACGTTTCAAAGGCTCTGCAAACTTGCTGATCATGCCGAATCTGGATGCTGCCAATATCTCGTTTAACCTGTTAAAGGCAACTTCAGGCAACAACGTAACGATTGGTCCAATTCTTCTAGGTGCTGCGAAACCTGTCCACATTTTGACGCCGACTGCGACCACGCGCCGTGTGATCAACATGACTGCACTGACTGTTGCAGAAATCCAGCAAGCGGAACAAGATGCACTTTAAGCCAATGACAAGATAACGACGCATCAGCCTCGTTTCTTAACTTGAGAAAACCTCTATTCTGTAGCATGATGCTTGTAAGAATAGAGGTTTTTTCATGCAAGTTTATTTAGTAGGCGGCGCAGTTCGAGATCATTTGCTCGGACACCCCTATCACGAAAAAGATTATGTGGTCGTTGGTGCAACCCCCGCGCAAATGCTTGACTTAGGCTATCAGCCCGTAGGCAAAGATTTCCCTGTTTTTCTACATCCCCAAACAAAAGAAGAATACGCACTGGCGCGTACCGAACGTAAATCTGGTACCGGTTATCATGGTTTTGAGTTTCATACCGATGTCAGCGTTACGCTGGAACAGGACCTGATTCGTCGCGATCTGACCATTAATGCCATGGCCATGGATGATGCCGGCCAGGTTTATGATCCCTATGGCGGTCAACAGGATCTGGAAAACCGGATTCTACGTCATGTTTCCGATGCCTTTATCGAAGATCCATTGCGCGTACTGCGAATAGCCCGTTTTGCTGCCCGTTATACCAGTGCAGGCTTTGTGATTGCCGATGAAACCTTGGCATTAATGCAACGCTTGACTGAAACCGGTGAATTAAATGCATTGACACCAGAACGCGTCTGGAAAGAGACTTCCCGTGCATTATCCGAACGTCATGCTGATGTGTATTTTGAAGTATTACGTCAATGTGGTGCTTTAAAGGTGCTATTCCCTGAGATTGATGCCTTATATGGCATTCCACAACGCCCAGAATATCATCCGGAAATTGACTGCGGCATTCACACGATGATGTCCTTGCAGCAGGCGTGTCGTCAAAATTATAGTCTGGATGTACGTTTTGCCGTTTTAGTGCATGACTTAGGAAAAGCTTTAACGCCGGTTGAAGAATTACCGCGACATATCATGCATGAAGAGCGTGGCATCAAGCCAGTGAATGAACTGTGTGACCGTTTAAAAGTGCCGACGTATACCAAGCAGCTGGCTTTGGCGGTGTGCAAAGAGCATCTGAAATGCCATCAGGCCTTCAATCTTAAGCCGGGAACCTTATGGCGATTATTGCAACGTCTGGATGTGTTACGTCGCCCTGAACGTGTCGAAGCTTTCGTCCAGGCGTGTGAATGTGATTCACGTGGCCGTCTAGGTCTGGAAGATCGTGCTTATCCACAAGCACAATATGTCCTCGATGCCATGCAAACCGTACGCGCCATCAAGGCACAAGACCTGCCTGCCGATATTCAGGGTCCGGATATTGGTGAAATGCTGATTGAACGACGGATTCAGGCACTCGGTGAACTCAAAGCACAACAAACCGTAGCGATTGAATAATAAAAAAGCACCCTCGGGTGCTTTTTTAATAGCTTAATTTCTCTTTATCACAAAAGGAATTAAGAAATATTGGATCAGTACCATCAGGAAATATCTGCCGGAAAAGTAATCACTTGCTCCAGTTTCATTTGATTGGTTGCAATCATCAACAAACGGTCAATTCCAAGGGCAATTCCAGAACATTCCGGCATATTCGGTAAAGCTGCCAATAGATATTTATCGATCGGCATGACATGCAAGCCCAGCTTGGCCCGTTCTGCATTATCCGCCTCAAAGCGCGAACGCAATACGTCGGCATCAATCAGCTCATCATAGGCATTGGCCAATTCTAAACCTTCGATATACAATTCAAAACGTGCGGCGACCAGTTCACCATCTTCATCGGTTCGGGTTTTGGCCAGTGATGCCATTTCAGGGGGGAAATCAGTCAGGAATACTGCAGTATCAAAACCCAGACTAGGTTCAACCATATGTGAAAATAACAGGTCGATATAACCGAGACGATCCTCGCCTAAATCCAGATTGAGTCCAACGCGGCGGCAGCAATCTTTCAGTTCCTGTAAAGTGGCTTGAAGTGGATTGAGATCCAGACGATCCATGAAAGCATGTTTATAGCTTAGAATGGTCGGACGGATTTCGCCAAAACGTGCTTTCAAAGTCACATTCAGCAAATCCGATACTTCAAACATCAGATCTTTTAAGCTAAATCCCGGGCGATACCATTCCAGCATGGTGAATTCGCTATTGTGCTTGCATCCATGCTCATCATTGCGGAAGACCTTACAGATTTGGTAAATGGGTCCACTACCACTGGCCAATAAGCGCTTCATAGCAAATTCGGGTGAGGTCTGCAAATAATGCGTATTCAGTTTACCCAGCACATGGCGCTGTGCCTGTACCGAGGCTAAATGCACATCGGTCACACCGGCTTGAGACAAAATCGGTGTTTCCACCTCTAATACATCCCGCTCAGCGAAAAATTGACGGATTTGACGATATAAGGTCGCCCGTGCACGCATGGCTTGAAGGTCACAAGTGGGTTGATACGTCATCGTCATGCCTTCGGCCCACCATGTGCTGCCCACTCACGACGCAGCGGATAGGTTTTACGTAAATGATCAAATGCCTGCTGATCGATTTTGCCTTCTTTGAGACAGGCACGTAGATTGGCATCATCACGAGCAATGTCATAAATTTGGGATAAATGCTGTTGCAATGCCATTTTTAAATCCTGCCCCTGAAAAAACTGCTCACAGATAGGCAGCTGGGATTCAAACTGTTTATTGGCTGCAAAACCGAAAGTTTGACAAAAAGCTTCGTAAATCATCTGGGTACCACGTGCCTTGCCTTCCAGGCTATAGCCGGCAATATGCGGAGTCACCAAAGTCACCAGATCCAGAAGTTCTGCTGAAATCAGCGGTTCGTGTTCAAAAACATCCAAAATTACGGGGCGTTGTGTCGCTTTAATATCTTGAATTAAGGCAGTTTCTTCAATCACTGGCCCACGCGCTGAGTTAATCAGGATCGCGTCAGGCTGCATTTTTGCCAACGCAGTAGCATTAAATAAATGATAGGTTGGATATATACCTGTTTTGGTTAAAGGGACATGAATTGAAATTGCCTCCGCCTGCTGCAATAATTCATGAAATTCAACTTGATCAACCTGCTCTCTTTGCACCAAAGGATCATAGCCAATCACGCGCCAGCCCAAGAGCTTCGCCATGTAGGCCAATCGGATTCCAACATTACCCAAACCGACAATACCCAAGGTAAATGTCGCATTGGCATCGAGTAATTCAGGACGTACCTGCAATAATGCGGTAATGACATATTCAGCCACTGCTTGCGCATTACAGCCGGCTGCATTACTCCACTGAATCCCATGTTGTTCTAATGCAGCAATATCCAAATGATCTGTACCAATGGTGGCACTGCCCACAAATTTGATCGAACTATTCTGTAGCAGTACTTCATTGACCTGAGTCACTGAACGTACCAGCAAGCTATCGGCATCTTTGACATCATCTGCGCTTAAGGTTCGCCCTGCACAATGTTGAATGTCACCAAATTCGGAAAAGAAATAATCGGTAAATGCCAGATTTTCATCTGCGACAATTTTCATAATGAGATCCATATGATGCTTGGGCGTATGATAGCGCGTTGACGCCTCTGACTCTATATTTGGCCGATACGTCCATTTTTCAAGATTTTATGAATTAAGTTCAGGACTGAAGAATTTAATATTCAAGATCTGCAGCCTCAAAAAGCAAAACCCCAATCTTTCGACTGGGGTTTTTAAAATTTGGCGGAAGCGGTGAGATTCGAACTCACGGAGGACTCACACCCTCGTCGGTTTTCAAGACCGGTGCATTAAACCGCTCTGCCACGCTTCCTTGGCCGCCATCATATAAATAAATTAGATTTTTGGCAATAAAATTTAGCGAAACTTCTATAAAAAGCGGCTTATTCAGCTAAAAATCATCCGAAATCAAAGCCAACCTGGGCATTTTCATTCAAAGATTTGAATCTTGAAATGATCTTGAGTTGTATTTAACTCAGTAGAGAATAATGAGAGAAATAACCACATTCAGCATCAAGCGGATCAACAACTGAAAAAATATTCAGACATAAAAAAACCCAGTCAAATTGACTGGGTTTTTAAAATTTGGCGGAAGCGGTGAGATTCGAACTCACGGAGGACTCACACCCTCGTCGGTTTTCAAGTTATTGGGACTTACACTTTACTGGGCTTTATTAACATTTAGTAAGCCATACATTCCTTTACAAAACAATGCCTTGAAGCTATATTTTGTTTTATGTAGCTTGTTTATGCTTTCCCTGTATCGCTTACAAATTGCTTACGAGTTACAGTGCAAAAAAGGCAAGCGACTACGCCAATAGCCCTTGCCTGTGGTTATATCCCTACTAGGAATCAACAAATGAATCATACTACATTTATCGCCAACTACAATGTCGGTGAGGAGTTCTATCATGCCTAAGTTGACTAAGAGCTTCATCGACAAATACCCTGCACCAATCAGCAAAGATAAATTTGAATGGGATACTGAATTAAAAGGTTTCGGTATTCGAGTTACCCCTAAAGGTCGTGTTAGCTTTATTGTGCAAAACCGTGTTAATGGTCGCTCGGAACGTATTACTATCGGGCAGTATGGTGTCTTTGCCCCTGACCAAGCACGTGACATTGCCCGCGAGCATTTACGCACAATGCGCATGGGTACAAGCCCAACAGCGCAGGCAAAAGCACATGCATTAATGTCTATTACGTTACGCGAAGTTTGCGACTCTTACATTAAAGACAGATCGCTTAAAGAAAGTTCACAAAGTGAAATTCGCAGACATGTGACCACAAGTTTTGAAGCATGGCAGGATACTCCTATTGCAGCAATTAACCGTGAGGATGTGAATAAACGCTACAACCAACTTAAAGAACATGGTTTACGTGGTAATGCCCCTGCACCTGCCCAAGCTAATCAAGCATTCAGCGTATTGCGAGCATTAATTAATTACGCAATGGACGAATATAGAAAGGAAGATGGCACACCATTAATTCAAGAGAACCCAGTTAATATTCTTAAAAAGAAAATGGTGAAATTAAAACCTCGTACCAGTCGTATTCCTGATTCTAAGGTAAATGATGTTTGGAAATACCTGTGGTCAACAAGGGAAACTGCTTTTAACCGTGAAACTCTAGCAAGCATTGATTTAATCATTTTCTTAATGCTTACAGGCGCACGATTAGGCGAAGCTCGTTCTTTAACTTGGGATAGGGTTAATTTGGAGGAAGCATGGTGGCATATACCCGACCCTAAAAACCACAATCCAGTCTATTTACCCTTATCAACTCAAGCGATAGAGCTGCTCAAAGCTAGACCTAGAACAGACGGCTCACCTTTTGTTTTTGCTTCATGGTCAAAGTCAGGACACATTATTGACCCTAGAGATTCATTGAAACGTATGAGTGAAGTTGCTGGAACACCAATTACAGCACATGACCTTAGACGGACGTTTACCACAATAGGAGTGGCGCATTGTGGTATTGATTTAAACAAGGTTGAATTGCTGACAAACCATGTGCCTAAAGGGGTTACAGCAATTCATTATTTAGAAACTACGCACTTGCAATATTTACGCCCCGAAGTTCAGCAAGTAGCTGATTGGATTGATAAAAGCAAATCATAAAAAATCATTTGTGTATTAACATAAAACATAATATAGTTGTTTTTAACTGCAAACACCTCGCTTAATATTCACGTAACATGGGTTACATTATTAAGCTTGTATCTATCATGGGATAGAGGCTTCAAGGTTAATTTAAACTTGAGCTATCTGTCCCTTTTTTATTGCATGTCAGATAGCTCATTACTAAAGGAACTTTTGACATGACTATTTCAGCAAACAATCATAAAGATTTACTGACGACTAAAGAAGCCGCTTCATTACTTGGCTTTAAAAAGAATACCCTTGAAATATGGCGTACTAAAGGTAAAGGACCACAATTTATTAAAGTGGGATCAGATACCCAGTCACGTGTCCGCTATTTACGTTCAACCTTAATGGCATGGCTTGAAGCACAAGCGCATTCAAGTACGTCTTCGTATTCAATTCAAACCTCCGACAAATAATTAATTTTCTGTTCTAAACCTTAAACGTATTGCGCTTATTGAAACCTGTGCTCAACACCTCTCCCGACCTAAGCCTATCGTAAACATACAATCAAAAAAAGACTGCCGAAGCAGTCTTTTTGATAGGAATAAACTGGCATGAGTAGCTTAAAACCTAACAACGATATTTTAACATACGCCCCTATACAAGGCAGCCAAGCCCCACAGCAAACCTCTATTATTAATAATTCAAATCTGTGGGCTAATATTCCCGACGAATTAAAAGAGCGTCCTCAATGGGTTGTAAGTGGAGCAAGTAAAGCCCCCCTTTATTTAAAAAATGAGAAAGTAATAGGAGCTAAGTCAACAGACCCTGCAACATGGATGAGTTTTAATGATGCTTGTAAATTAGCTTGTGATAATCGCGAACTTATTACCACACATGTAGATAAACATGGTATTGAAGTAAAGCAGCAGGGTTACAGTATTGGATATATGCTTAGCGCAGAAGATCCTTTTACATGTATTGACCTTGACGTTAAGGATGCAAGTAACTGCACAGACGCATCCCAATGGACTACACCAGACCAATATGAACGTTTCGATAGCATTATTAAGACTTTCAATAGCTATACTGAATATTCTCGAAGTGGTAAAGGCTTCCATATATGGGTTAAAGGAAATATTGGCGAAGGCCGACGACGTGAGGGTGTTGAAGTTTACAGTCAAGAACGTTTTATTGTTTGTACAGGTAATACTTTTAAAAGTGAACCTATCAACGAACGTTCTGAGTTATTGAATAATATGGTGACGCAATTATCATCATTAGAGCCATCAAGTAACATTGAGCTAGTAGAAAAAGAAAAAGTCGAAGAGGATAATGTAATTGTTGAAAAATTAATGCGACAATCCAATGCCGAAAAATTTAATAATTTATGTAGCGGAAAATGGCAAGAGTATGATTACCCAAGTCAAAGTGAAGCTGATTTGGCATTAATGTCTATGTTTTGTTTTTATAGTGAAAGTAACGAACAATGTAGAAGTTTATTCCGCATGTCTGAACTGGGCAAACGTGAAAAGGCTGTTAAGGATAATCGCTATTTGGATTACACATTGCGAACTATTAGATCAAGACAGAATAAAGAAAAGAAAGATACGGATGCTTTCATTCAACAATTCAATAAACCTAAATTATCATTTTTTCTGACAAGTGCGGATTTGAAAAAACTTTCTCCCCCAACTTGGTTAATCAAAAATGTTATCCCTGAAACTGGTTTTGGTATCATTTATGGCAAATCGGGCACATACAAATCTTTTCTTACTATTGATTTATTAGCTCACATAGCAAATGGAAGAGCATGGTTTGGAAATAATACTAAGCAGAAACCTGTAATCTATATTCCTTTAGAGGGTAAAAGTGGGATTAGCAAGCGAATTGAAGCTTGGAGAGTACATAATCATTCTAATGATCAAATATTAAGTATTTTTGAAAATATTAATTTTAAGGATAAAAATAATATTGAATATCTAATTGAAAAAATTAAAGATGCTAGATTAGATGGCGGTGTCATCTGTATTGATACTCTTGCCCAAGCAGGGGGCGACATGGATGAAAACAGCAGCAAAGATATGGGGAATATGATTAAAACTTTCCAATATATCCAACAAGAGCTTGGAGGCATTGTATTAGTTGTTCACCACACAGGTAAAGATGAAACTAAAGGGATGCGAGGACACTCCAGTTTATATGCTTCTTTAGACTTTGCTTTAGAATGCACCGCACATGGCAATTTATCAGCACAATTCAAAATAGCAAAATCTAAAGATAGTGAAAGTGATAAAGGGTATAAATTCAAAATGTCTGTTATTAATTTAGGCTACGATGAAGATGGAGAACTTATTACCTCCTTAGCAGTAAATCCTGAACCTATTATTGATATACCTACTTCTAAAACTAGGGTACAAAACATCGATAGAGTTCTTATGGCAATTAGCGAGAACCCCACATTTACTCAAATAGAATTATCACGACTTCTAGATATAGAAAAAGGAAATATGTCAAAACACATCAGCGACCTAAAGGAAATAGGATATATTAAAGATAAATTACTAACTTCATCCGGTAAAGAACATATAAAACGCCTAAATAAATAACCACAATTTATACGGCAAGTTGTATGAAAAAGTTGTATAAAACTTACAACTTTTTCATACAACATAATATACAACTTTCCACCTAAGTCATTAATATTACAAAAGTTGTAATACAACTTTTTTATACAACCAATTTAAAAGTTGTACCCTTGCCCCCCCTTTAAGGGGGCAAGGAAAAATACAACTCGCACTAACCACAACAACTCTTTAAACTCAAATTCTACTATTTATATAATTTCGTTCATTTGTATAACTATTTCTTAGCTCAATAGATTACATGCTTAAAGCAATAATTATTAATACTGTGGTTAAAAATACGAATACTTACTGCTAATTAAATTATTAACCCCTTTACCCCCTAAATACAGGTTTAAACATAGCGAAATTAGCACGACTTTCGGGGGTAAATAGCCTCTTTAAGCACTCGGTTGGTACAAGGGTACTGGCTACCCTAAAAACCCACTTAAAACGGCTGTTTTTCGCACTACAAAAATGCTTGTTTATACCCCCATATAATTTGCTATTTGCTGTAAATAATTTGTATCTATTTGATTTCGTCGCCATTTTAATTTGTTTTTCGTATGTTGTAAGCAATAAGTAATTATGCAACCAATATGCGAGTTCAAAATGTCTATATATCCTCTAATTACACCATCACTACATCCAGACAATATCAAGCATCTTCAAGGCTATGATGAAGAAACTGCTTCTTATGTTCACATTGCTGCACAAGCATTGAGTGAAGCCTACGAAGGTATCAATGATATTCATAAAGCACGTGAAGCAAGTAAGCGAAATCCAGTTTGGAATGAAGCAGCTCAATTAATCCAAACTGATGATTTTGCAAATAAGAAGCTTCTTAAAATTACTAAATCTATTGATTCTGCAAATGCAAATCTAAGTAAAAGCATTGCACATATTGAAAAGGAACTAACCACACCTTTGACAGCAGGTGCTAATGACCCTGTGGCTAATGAAATACGTTCGCATGTTAAAAATATGAATAACAGCAAGCGTCGCAAATTCATTGAAGAAGCACAGCAGAAAAAAGACTTGCAAACACTTCAAGCCCTTTTAGGTGCTCCATCATACCTCTCAGGCTTAACTGATATTGAAGTTCAACATTACACACGTCAGCTCCATGAAATTCAAAATCCTTCCTTAGCTAAGCGATTAAAAGTAATGAAGAATGCAGCAACGTTACTAGGTGAACGTGGTGGCTTGGTATTTAGAGAAGTAGAAAAAGCAGTGGGTAAACCATCACACGTTATTCAAAAACTTCGCAAAGCGAAAAACGAAGCAGAACAAGCATTCATTTTAAATGACAAACGTGTCGATCTTTGAAATTGATAATTAATAGTTTAGATCAAGGAATTGTAATGACCACAAATTCAAAGACTAAAACAGCAGGAAATCCCAATTGGCGCAAGGGGATGAACTCCCCTAACCCACAAGGTCGTCCAAAAGGGATTATTGATAAACGAATGAAAGTAAATCAATCCCTACTAGCTGATGCTGATGATATTGCCAAAGTAGTGATTCAATCTGCTCTTTCAGGCGATATGCAAGCGGCTAGCTTAGTCCTTTCCCGTATTGCACCAACTCTTAAAGCTCAGACTGAAACAGTCCAGTTTGAATTAGATGCCACAGCAAGTGTAACCGAACAAGCACAATCTGTTTTACAGGCTATTGCAGACGGCAATGTTGCGCCTGATGTGGGTAAACAAATTATTGAAGCGATTAATGCTTTAAATGGTATTCGTCAAATTGATGAATTAGAACAACGTATTAATGCTTTGGAGAAACACTAATGAACCTGCCAACCCGAGAAGAATATGAATTTTTACGTTTTAAATTTACACAGGATATTGCACATGGTTCACCAAGTGAACGTTTGGTTGCAATGCATAATCTAATGCACATCATGGCTTTATATGCTTCTAGCGATGAACTTGAAGAAGTGTTTATTAAGCCTTTATTTGCAAAGCTTGAAGAAAAGCTAAATAGCCCATTACACCCCTTTAGCGACTATGTACCCCCTACAGTACCCGTAACGGTTAAAACCATGCTACAGGGGCAACCGTGGGCACAATACCCTAACCCTAATTGTGGTCATACCGATAATGGCTAAGGTATTAAAAGACTTTCAAAAGCGTTTAGCTAAAGTCGAAACCCACAGAAAGAACAAAGCGACTACTATTAAATTAGTAGCCGCTTTTCCACCTATTTTATCTTATGATGAGTGGGAAGCTATTGCTGTACCACATCAACAACAATTAGTTGATGATACTAGGAATTAATATGTTTTAGTTTTCACTCTATTTAACTCCTCAAGAAAGGCAGTAACAACATCACCATTAATTGATAAAACTTTTGACTGTTTACCCATTAATTTAATTTCAAAACCTTTCTTATGGTTTTTTAAGAATTGCTCAGTTACATCCACTCCAATTGTTTCTGTTAGAACACAACCCAAAACTTTAGATTTACAATCAACATTTGTATCAATTCTAGTTACTTTGTGGACTTGTGAATCAGTATCTTTAGAAGATGAAATATTACCCCAATCTCCAATAAATGTTAGGTCTGTATAAATTTGTATGAAGTCAACTTTTTTCACACTTGGATCATAATAACCACGTATTAAATATTTATCGAAATACTCTGTTTTAATTTCAACTCTTTTTTCAAATTTGTCATATTGAGAAGAAACACCTATGGTCTTTTTCTCAATAGCTGCCCCTAATAAATCAAAATAGTCTTTTTTGCCAATAGGTTGACCATCAGTTCGTTTAATTTGATATTCAATATCTTTTAATGTTAATCCTGGGTCCAAATAAAACTTCTTACAGTCAGAAGTAATTACTTCGGTATTAAAAGATTTATCTAAATTATATGCAGTGCCATCTAAATCAATATTTCTAAATCTATAAGAGGATAAGTAACTCTGTAAATATCTTTCACTTGGTAATGTTCTAATTCCAGTGTTGAGGATTTTAAAACTATTTTCGTTCAAAGATTGATAATCTCTTATTGAACCTTGGCTGTAATCATTCTTCTTTGGAAAAGCATCAAAACTATTAGTAACATACTTCTTAAATTGATCTGTAATTTGATATTCCGTACCAGTTAGTTCTGAATAGCCACAATCGTTTCCTGCATATACTATGCTCGTTACTGTGGAAAATAAAAAAGTTAGCAAAAATTTTGACTTCATAAGTCCCCCTAGTTGAAATTTATTTCAAATTACTTTTAATCTTGTCTGCTAAATCTGCTTCAATTAAACCTTTTGACAAGCAAGTTAGCGTCACATCAAATGTTGTGCTTCCAACTTTATATTCACCTTGAATATTACTTTTAATACTTAAAGAATTGTCATCAATAATAATATTCTGTGCTACTGTGGTTTTTGTTCGCTTATCTTTAAGGTAATCAATACCCATTACCTTACCACAATCAGCATAACTTGGATCTATTCTATAGTCCTTAGAAGCTGTGGTTATCACACCTGCATCCAAGTCTGAACTTGTTATCTGGTATCCTTCTAAAGCCAAAGCACGTTTAGAAGCTTTAAATATTTCTTCTTTAGTTGCCTCTACTCCCACCGAAACACTCTTACTCTCACCTACTGGTGGTTTATAAGCCATTGATAAAGTCGAAATGGAAAAAGCTAAAATACTCACAATTATTTTTTTCATATCATTTTCTTTAGTCTAAGAAATATACACAGTAAATTACCACAGAGAAGAACTTCAATACACTGATTTAATGAAAGATATTTATTTTTTAATTTTGTTTTTTGCTTACTACAGGCTTACGTTGCATAAACCCCAAAAACAACAAAGCCCCGATTATCGGGGCTAAGTCATTGATATTTGGCGGAAGCGGTGAGATTCGAACTCACGGAGGACTCACACCCTCGTCGGTTTTCAAGACCGGTGCATTAAACCGCTCTGCCACGCTTCCATGGCCGACATGATATAAACAAAAATCATGCTTGGCAAATATTTTTATGCTTTCACTGCATCAACTGCACAAAATAAAATCAATTACATTAATCTGCTGAATTTTCTGGCTTTTCATAACGAATTGAGTTGATGAACCAAAGTTTCTTGCCGGAGGGGGTCAATACCTCGGCTTCATCATTGACCTGCTTGCCTAATAACGCGCGTGCCATCGGTGAACTGATCGAAATATGCTGCGGATGATGATCATAAATTTCATCTACACCGACAATACGTAAAGTTTTTTGTTCACCTTCTTCATTTTCAATGTCCACCCAGGCACCAAAATAGACCTTGCCCTCTTGCTCGGGGGAAAAATCGATGATTTTCAGTTCTTCGAGGCGCTTGCCGAGATACCTGACCCGTCGATCAATTTTACGCAAAATTTGCTTGTTATATTGGTAGTCTGCGTTTTCAGAACGGTCGCCGAGACTGGCTGCCCAGTTCACTTTTTTGGTAATTTCAGGACGCTCTTCATGCCAGAGATTCTTAAGTTCTGCCACCAATTTATCGTGTCCAGCACGGGTAATTAAGTTGGATTTCATACGTCTTGCTGATCATATTTTCAGTGTTTTAACTTACAAACAGCTTATTTTATTTACCATTTTAACACAATGGCAAAATTCCAAAAAAATTAACTTTATATTTCAGTATCTTAAAATTATTTTTAAAAATAATTTGTGTACAAAATTTGACAATCGTTTTTTAGATCATTAATATGCCAGCAACTTCCGGAAATGCTTACTTTTTAATCTATGTAGTTTTTCTACATAATTATCTTTAAATCTCTTGTCATTTTGAATGACGTCATGACTGCCCAACCCTTATTGAATTTATCAAACTGTTAAAATTTCTGGCTTTGTTGGCTGTGATTTTTAGGGCATAAATTACTTGTAGCGGAGACAACATGCACAGTAGTTCATCCACTGGGTCGAGGCTTTGCCTAAGATCTGTAATTTCTTCTCTCCCTTTGAAAGCACTTGTACTGAGCACTGCATTTATTCCCCTACACAGTATCAATGCAAGTAAGACCACACTTCAGTTTGATCATGTGGTCAATAGCAATAAGTTGACCGTGGTTGCGGTTGAAAATCCGACTACCGTATTCCAGGATGGACAACATCTACATGGCTTCGGTTATGATCTGGTTCGTAACTATGCCAACAATCTGAATGTAAAGCTCGATTTTAAAATCGTTCCTGATAATCAGACTGCCCTACAATGGGTTGCTCAGGGTAAAGCCAATCTGGCCATGACGACTACCGATATACGCACCATTGAAAACAAGCGTTTGACGTCATTCTCAGCCACTTGTGGCGATGAATCGATTCTGTCGAGTAATGGCTTGAATACCAATTTAAATCTGGTGTTTAAATCTGCTACAGATCCTTTGAGCCAGACGGCCAGTGCTTTTGTCTGCAAAGGCAAACAAAGTGGTGCCATCAAGCAGCTTGCTTCATTTTATAATCAGAATGTCGTGAAAGAGGAATCTTGGACCACCATTCAACGTGATTTGAACAACCGTCTGCCGATCTATGAAGCGAGTTTTAAACAGACAGCGCAGCAGTATGACCTGGATTGGCATTTACTGGCGGCCATTGGTTATCAGGAATCTTATCTGAAACCGAATTCAGTTTCTCCGACGGGTGTGCGTGGTTTGATGATGCTGACCAACAGTACAGCAAAAGCCATGGGCGTGAGTAACCGTACCGATCCTGCTCAAAGCATTCAGGGTGGTGCCAAGTATTATGATCAAATGCTTAGTCGCTATGATCATATTCCTTTTCCAGATCGGAACTGGTTTGCACTGGTAGCTTATAATATGGGCCCAGGTGCAGTGAATCAGTTGCAAAAGCGCATTCAGTCGCAAGGCAAGAACCCGAATAACTGGGTGAACTTATATGCCTATCTGGATCAGAATAAAGCCAATAATGGTCGCTACCGTCAAGCGGTACAATATGTGACCCGCATTCGTGCTTATTTGGAACATATCAAGACCACACCACAATTGGTGAATATCTAAGCTAAAACCTTAGCATTAATCAAAATGACATAAAAAAAGCTTACCTCAGGGTAAGCTTTTTTCGTCTTTATTCAGGCTAATGTCTTAGTAGAATTAAGCCGTGGTATTTTCAAGTACTTTCTTGAACAAATCTTTTTGTTCCTGACTTGGTTTTGCAGTCTGAAGTGCCATCAATTGTGACATATCACCCTGTACTTTGATTTTACCTGTCATAAATGCCTGCATCGCAGCAGCCATATCAAACTCTAGGAAAACTTTACGTAGAGTTTCGCCATCCATATTCAGCGTGGTTTTGGCATTTGAAGACAAACCTTTTTTGATTGCCCCACCATCTAAAGATAGTTCAGTATTACCTGTAGTGTCCGCTACAACCAAATTAATCGCAAGGTTCGCCAAAGCTGGTGGCAAATTCAAATCGCCAGCTTGCGCAGTTAGAGTTTCTACAGTTGAAAACCAATCATCAGTTAAAAAAGCAGGCATGATCTTTCCTCAAATTATTTGTTCATTTGTGTCGACTATCCAGACGACATCATGTTGAAGCTATTATGCTTGTGCTTTGTTATATCATGATCATTAGCGCAAAGGCTAACGAATTTTGTACGCGCCGTTCAATTTTTGTAGTTCTATTTTTATTTATGTTTATAAGCAGACATCAACCCGCAGGCTGATGTCTACACGTTCTAAAATTAGTCTGCAGCAAAGCCCAGATTGACCATATTGATCCGGCGGTTCTCGCCTTCCACAGCTTCTTCAGTTGAATCACCGCCTTTGAAGTCGAATTCACGCTGGCTGTCCAGCACTTCAAAATCAAATAATTCACGATCGACCAGCTGCGATGGCGAAACATTTTGCAATGCGCCAAAAATGCTGTGCAGACGTTTTGGATGTGCTTTATCCCAATCACGTAACATGTCATTGATAATTGCGCGCTGCAGGTTGTCCTGAGAGCCACATAAATTACATGGAATAATTGGAAATTGACGCATTTCTGCATATTTAATGATGTCTTTTTCTTCCACATAGGCCAGTGGACGAATCAGAATGTTCTTTTTGTCTGAAGACAACAGTTTTGGTGGCATGGCTTTCAAGCTGCCGCCATGGAACAGGTTCAGGAAGAAAGTCGCCAAGATATCATCACGATGATGGCCTAAGGCAACCTTGGTCGCACCAATTTCCTGCGCAAAACCGTATAAAGAACCACGACGCAAACGCGAACAGACTGCACAGTAGGTTTTACCTTCAGGCGTCAACTTTTTGGTGATGCTGTAGGTGTCTTTTTCCAAAATGTAATACGGAATGTTATTTTCTTCTAAATAACGAGGTAATACATCTTCCGGGAAGCCTGGCTGTTTCTGGTCCAGATTCACAGCCACTACATCGAAATTGATCGGTGCGATGCGCTTGAACTGTAGCAGGATATCCAACAGGGTATAACTGTCTTTACCACCAGAAATACACACCATGACCTTATCGCCTTCTTCAATCATCTTGAAGTCACGAATGGCATGTCCGACCTGTCGGCGAAGCTTCTTCAACAAACGGTAGTAGGCTGAGCTTGTTGGCAGTTCAGGTTTGAAATTAAATCCTTGTTCGGACTCAACTGGCGAGTACATAGACGAGATTAACCCATAAAAAAAATACCGCGCAATTTTAGCCGATTCGGACCGCTATCGCATCAAAAGAATTTATTTTCATGAAAATGTCTTATTAGTTTCATTTTCATGTTTTATTTAGATTGATATATTGAACGATTGCGTTCATTTTTTAGTCAAGATGCTTATCTTTTGGACTTTTCCACAGTTGTCCACAAAAGCTGTGGATAACTTTGTGGATTGAAACAGACTTGACAACTTGTCCGGCTCAAAAGATAAGGCTTTTCTTTAAATTGATCATTTTTTGATCAATTTAATTATTTATAAAAATCAAACACTTAAACCTGTCAAGCATAAGGTTTTAAATTAAATCATATTTTTTTTTCTACTGCTAAAATGTAAAAAATGACTTGCATTTACAAACTCGTTTATAAATGCATCGCACAAGTCTTTTCATTCCGTAATTTTTTGTTAAACTCTTTATTAAATTTATCTCGCTTGTGTTTACTTAATATAAACAATGAAAATAAATGTGCATGTTTTGGGGCGTTATGGGATCAGTGGTTTGCTATTGGCAAGTTGTTGTCACTTTGCTTATGCCGGTCAAACGATCTATCAGTTACGCGACAGTAATGGTAGTACTTTACTGACCAATAAGAAAAGTCGCTATAATCACCTGCAGGTCGAAAAGAAAACTTATTATCCAGACAGCAATATTCACAGTTATAGCAACTGGGGCTCGAGTGAAGCTTCCGTGTTGCCTAGCTATAGTAAAAATAAAAATGCCTATGACTCGATTATTCGTCAGGCAGCACAAACCTATGGTGTATCTGAAGGCTTGATTAAAGCTGTGATGCATACCGAATCCGGTTTCAATGTACAGGCACGTTCTCCAGTCGGTGCACAAGGCTTAATGCAACTCATGCCGGCGACTGCCCGTCGTTTTAATGTCAGCAACGCTTATGACCCGCAGCAGAATATTATGGCAGGCGCCAAATATCTGGCCTGGTTATTGAAACGCTTTAATGGCAATACCACCTTGGCACTGGCAGGCTATAATGCCGGTGAAGGTAATGTTGCCAAATATAAGGGCGTGCCACCGTTTCGTGAAACTCAGGACTATGTCCGTCGTGTCAGCAGCCGTTATCAGAACTTATATGCTCAGGGAATTGGCAATACTAGTTCTACCTATACAGCATCTTCTGGTACTGGCCGTGTGATTGCCAGTTCTGACAATTATTCGATTGAAACCACCACAGCTTCCAATATTCAGGCTGCCAAGTATCAGCGTCAGATCATTGCTCAAGCGGATGGCAGTTTCACCGATGCACCGGCAGGCTCTTATGCCACCGCCAATGCGTCAGCATCTGCAAAAATATATTTAAGTGAATAATTCCTAAACAGCTTTGTTTTTAAAGACCTATGTTTTTATTTGTACAAAAAATATCCTGTGTTTTTTGTAGCCAAATGCTATTTTTTCCTTGAATTCTTCTCGATTTCACCGCATATTGATTTCAATGATTTACATTTAATAATCAGATTATTTTTCTGTAATAAGAGGATTTCTCAATGATGCGGATTGGTTTGTTCTTGCTAACCAACCTCGCGGTACTGGTTGTAGCTGGCATTATCTTGTCACTCTTCGGTGTCGGTAGTTACCATGGCGCAGGTGGCTTGAATCTAGGCAACCTGTTGGTCATCTGTTTTGTGTTCGGTATGGTCGGCTCAATGATTTCCCTGTTCATGTCTAAATGGATGGCGAAAAAGACCACGGGTACTGAACTGATTGACCCGAATGCACCTCGTAACCAAGCTGAAGCCTGGTTGCTCCAAGAAGTTGCACAACTTTCTCAGCGTGCAGGCATTAAAATGCCGGAAGTGGGTATTTTCCCCTCTTACCAGTCGAATGCCTTTGCCACCGGCTGGAACAAAAATGATGCTCTCGTTGCGGTATCAACTGGCTTGCTTGAGCGTATGAACAAAGACGAACTTCGTGCAGTATTAGCGCATGAGATTGGTCATGTCGCCAATGGTGACATGGTCACTCTGGCACTAATCCAAGGTGTTGTGAACGCCTTCGTGATGTTCTTCGCACGTGTCGCAGGTGATTTTATTGACCGCAATGTCTTTGGTCGTGAAGAAGGTGAAGCCCCGGGTATTGCCTATTTCGTGATTACTATTGTGCTGGATATCGTGTTCGGTATCTTGGCATCGTCGATTGTGATGTGGTTCTCTCGTCACCGTGAATACCGTGCTGATGAAGCAGGTGCACGTCTGGCAGGTAAACAAGCCATGATTTCAGCATTACTGCGCTTACAGGCAGAATCTGAAATGCCAGATGCCATGCCGAAAGAAATGAAAGCATTTGCGATTTCTGCGGGTAAAGAAGAAGGCTTTAGCCTTGCTGCATTGTTCCAGACGCATCCAAGCATCGAACAACGTGTCGCTGCATTGCAACAACTTGATTGTGCTTAAGTAAAACTTTATTTTTGATTCAAAAAAAGCCTGCAATTGCAGGCTTTTTTTATTGGATTCAATTATTCTTTAGCTGACCTATCATTGGCTGAACCATTGATACAGCGCCATAGCACCCCACCCGATCGCGAAGACAAATACAATCAGGAATAAAGTACCTAAAATATCGGGGATGTGAATCCAGATCCAGGCCACCACGGGATTGCGCCAGAATGCAGATTGCTGTTGTTTGCGTTCCAGACTTTCATGCAAAAATGGGTGTACCACATGCCGGTCGCTGCTAATCTGATATTCCTCGCGAATATGCCGATGCACGACATCGAGCGCCTTGCGACTGGGCCGAATAAAAATATCAAAGACCGTGCCCGCCACCGGAATAAATCCTACTACCGCATCGATCGCCGCCATCTTCATCACTGGATTGAGTTTGGCACTCGGAACCCCGATCTGTTTGGCCTTATGAATGGCATAACAGGTCAATACAAAACCGGCAATATCTCCCGCAACCGGAATCGTACTCAAAGCAGCATCTGCCCCCACTCCTTGCTTGGTAAACGGAATACGTACTACGGAATCCATTATATTGGCAAACTTGGCCAGATCACGTTCCAGACGTATCACCTCTTGTTGGCTTAGTTTTGGTTTTTGTCCAGACTCAGGCATAGGTTATTCCAGAAATAATGCTGATTTTCATGAGCATAAAGTATTTTTTATACGCTGATGTATCAATCTGTGAATTAAAACAATAATTTGGAAGCCACAAATAAATACAGAATCACACCAGTAGCATCGCAGATGGAAGTCACCAACGGCGCCGAAGCACTGGCAGGATCAAGTTTGAGTTTATTTAAAATAAAAGGCAGACTCATGCCGATCAGGCAGCCCATCAACACAATCCCGAGCATGCTGATGGCCAGCACCACAGCTACCATAATATCTCCCCGAATATAACCCAGAATGGATACCGCAATCGCCATGGTGCCGCCTAAGCACAGCGCCACCAGAGATTCGCGACTGAGCAAATTAAACCAGTCCTTAAATTCGACATCGCCTGTGGCCAAGGCACGCACCATCAAGGTGGCGGATTGCGAACCGGCATTTCCGCCACTCCCCACCAAAAGTGGTAAGAAAAATACCAACACGATATGCGCGGCAATGATCTCTTCAAAGTGTGCAATGCCAATTCCAGAGAGCAGACTGCCAAAAACCAGAATGACCAGCCAGAAGACCCGCTTCTGATACAAGGTCAAAATCGGGGCAGTTTTAAGGCTCAATTCAGTCAACGGCGTCACTGCACCCGACTTTAAAATATCTTCAGTAGTTTCGGCTTCGACAATGTCCATTGCATCGTCATAGGTGACAATTCCTAAGAGTTTTTGCTGTGCATCAACTACAGGCAGAGCAATAAAATCATAATAGGCCAAGGCTCGAGCTACAATTTCCTGATCATCTGTTACTTGGGCAGAAATGACGTCACGTTGCATCACCTCGGCAATGCTCAGCTCAGGTAAGGCCTGAATGATCTGCCTTAGGGAAATCACACCGATCAGCCGTTTTTCTGCATCGACAATATAAATCAGATACAGGGTTTCCTGCCCGGCGGCCACCACACGTAAAGCCTGTATCGCTTCATCCATGGTTAAATCAGGTGATAGCGTCACAAAACTTGAGCTCATCATGGCCCCAGCCGTGCCTTCCGGATAGATGGCCAGATCTTTGAGTGTCTGCTGGGATTCTTCAGATAATGCGCTCATCAATTGCAGCTGTAGCGGCGGCGAAAACTGCTTATAAATATCGACAAAATCATCAGAAGGCATTGCATCCAGAATGGGAACAAGTTCTGAAATAGATAAGTGCTGTGCCACGTTTAACTGCTGCCCTAGGGGCATAAAAGCATAGACCAAGCTTGGTTCATTCAGTTCCCTTAAAATTCGGGCCTGTTGCCGAGCATCTAAACGACTTAAAATGCGCGCCTGATCGGCGACATTCAGCTGACTGAGTAAACCTACAGCGATGTCGTGATTTTCAGAATGTAATTGTTGTTGGATATGCTGGATTTTTTCTGAAATTGTCGGCATAAGCAGCTCATCATAAAAGTCTGGCATTCAAGAGATGTTTGTCCTGATCCCTATGTATCCTAATTTTTCATGTGAATAATTTTAATGATCATGCTGCAATATGACGATATTTTTTGTATTAATCAAATCCTCGATATTTAGCCAGAAAAAAGCCTGACTGAGTCAGGCTTTTTATAAAAAAACCATAAATTTATTCAATAATTGGTTTTTTCTTTATCAAGCGACGAATCAAAACATACATAAATGGAATAAAAATCAGCACCAGCACAGTTCCAAAAATAACACCACCAAATACACTCACCCCAATTTCCTGACGACTCACCGCACCTGCCCCTGTAGCAAAGACCAACGGTAAAATCCCTGCGCCAAAGGCCAAAGAAGTCATCAAAATTGGACGTAGGCGTAAAGAGGCACCTTCTAGTGCCGCTTCTACTACCGATTTGCCTTGTTGCTGCGCTAATGAAGCAAATTCTACAATCAAAATAGCATTCTTACAGGACAGACCGATGGTGGTCAGCAAGGCAATCTGGAAATAGATATCATTCGGGAAACCAGCCAGATAACTAAAAATAATATTGCCGCCAATCCCCAGTGGAATTGCCGACATCACGGCGGTTGGAATGCTCCAGCTTTCATATAAAGCCGCCAGACACAGAAAAATAAAGCCAATTGAAATCAGATACAGCCAGATCGCCTGATTATTGGACTGTTTTTCCTCAAAGGAAAGACCGCTCCAGACCACATCGACTCCCTCCTGTTCAGCAATCAAAGCTTCCACATCCTGCATGGCCTGACCGGAACTGCTGTCTTTGGCCCGATCGGCTTCCATTTGCAATGCGGTATACCCCATAAAGCGGTTGACCACTTCAGGACCACCACTCCAGCCCACTTGCGAGAAGTTACTGAAAGGCACCATCTGATTTTGGTCATTTCGTACATGCCACTGTGCCAGATCTTCCGGCTTAGAGCGGAATTCAGCATCACCCTGCATAATCACCCGTTTAATCCGACCACGATCAATAAAGTCATTGATATAACTGCCGCCCCAAGCACTGGATAAAGTACTGTTGATTGCCGATTGAGTCAGGCCGTTGGCCATGGCCTGTTTCTGATCAATATTGACACGTAGTTCTGCTTTGTCAGGATTAGAACGCTTGCCCAGATTTTCAAAGCTTGTATAGTTGCCCGCCCGAGCTTCCAGCGCTTTAAATTGCTGTTCCAGATATTGCCGGCCATTGCCATTGATGTCTCGAATCCAGAAATCCAGACCATCGGTTTGTCCCAGACCATTGACTGAAGCTGGCATGGACACATTAATTTGTGCATTGCGATTACTCTGGAAATGCTTCAAAGCCCGTTCACGAATCGCTTGTGCAGTATTGTCCTGACCGGAACGCTCATCCCAATGTTTCAACGCTACAAAACCGGTCGCGAGGTTCTGACCAGTTCCAGAGAAATTTCGCCCATAACGGATCATCACCAGATTGACATTAGCTTGTTCCTGATCCAGAAAATACTTACGGACTTCTTCACCGATCTGAATGGTATTTTTCATCGGAGCGCCTTCCTGCAATTTGATTTGCAAGCTTAAGATCCCCTGATCCTCATTCGGTAAGAAACTGGTCGGCAAGGCATGATAGAACAGCGCAAACACACCGATCAATCCGGCAAACAGCAGCAAACAGATTGCCTGACGCTGGACCGTGAGTTTAGACAAATTCAGATAACGATGTTTTAAATGATCCAGTTTCTGGTTAAACCAGGATGCCCATTTTGCCGGTTTAGGATTCGGTTTTAGAATAAGCGCGCACAATGCTGGGGTTAGAATCAATGCCACCATTAAGGACAGCGACATGGCCGCAACCAAAGTGATAGAAAATTGGCGATAGATCACGCCAGTCGAACCACCAAAGAAAGCCATCGGAATAAAGACTGCGGTCAAAACCAAAGTAATCCCGATCAGTGCTCCACTAATTTCCTGCATGGATTCCAGGGCCGCTTCCTTGGCAGACAGTTGCTTTTCATGCATCAACCGTTCGACGTTTTCCACCACAACAATCGCATCATCCACCAACAGGCCGATCGCCAGAACCAGCGCAAATAAGGTTAAGGTGTTGATACTCATACCCAGTGCATACAGCACCGCCATCGTACCCAAAATCACCACTGGAACAGTCACGGTAGGAATCAAAGTGGCACGCCAGTTCTGCAAGAAAATGAACATCACAATGATGACCAAGATCACGGCTTCGATCAGGGTTTTGACCACTTCTTTAATTGATTCTTGTACAAAAGGCGTATTGTCACGCGGGTAAGCAATTTTATAGCCTTCAGGCAATTGCTGGGAAATGCGGGCAATTTCAGCTTTAATCAGATTAGAGGTGGCAATGGCATTGGCACCTGAGGCCAGCGAAATACCCAGACCAGCCGATGGATAACCATTATTAGTACTATAGGATTGATAATTTTCAGCACCCAGTTCCACCCGCGCAATATCTTTCAAATAAATAAAGCTGCCGGCACGATCCGATTTGACAATAATATTCTGGAATTCTTCCACGGTTTTTAGCCGTGAACCCGAAGTAACTTTGGCATTCAGGTATTGCTCATCTATAGCGGGCAAATCACCAATCGCACCAGCAGCGACTTGGGTATTCTGGGCTTCAATCGCAGCACGCACATCGCTTGGCATCAGGTTATATTGTTTTAATTTTGCCGGATTCAGCCAGATCCGCATCGCATATTGTGAACCAAAAACATCGACTTCACCAATGCCTTCAATCCGGGAAATGTCCTGTTCCAGATGGGTCATCAGATAGTCGGAAAGTTCAATATTGTTGCTGCGCCCCGACTCATCATACAGGCTGATCACCATATGGGTATCGCCGAGCGATTTGAAGACATTAACGCCTTGGCGTTGTACATCTTCCGGTAATCGGTTTAGTACCCCATTAATCGCATTTTGTACCTGAACCTGTGCAGTATCTGGGTCGGTGCCATTTTCAAAGCTAATGCTGACCCGGCTGCGTCCTGAAGAATCACTACTCGAACTGAAATACAGCAGATGGTCAATGCCTTTGATTTGCTGTTCCAGCACTTGAGTCACGCTTTCTTCCACAGTTTCCGCAGAAGCGCCGCTATAAGTTGCTGCCACCGTTATCCTTGGCGGGGCAATGTCCGGATAACGTTCCACTGGCAGGTTCATCACTGCGAACAAGCCGATTGCCATGACAACAATCGCCAGCACCCCAGCAAAGATCGGGCGGTGGATAAAAAATTTAGACAGCATAAGTCCGGGTCACTTTTAATTAAATAGGGGTAAATTGATGCAGAACATAAGCATGCTATATCCAAATATTCAGTGACATAGCGCTAGAATGCAAGAATTAAACACATAAAAGCTGCGATAAAAAACCAATCATGGAGAAATTATGGATAATCCCTTTTGAGCACATTCTTGAGATTGCTCTTCCCTATTTATTAATAGCATTTTTCCAAACAAAAAACCCTGCAGATGCAGGGTTTTTTGGTGAATCAATTGAGCGGATTAAGCGCTGAACTGGTTCATTGTGTTTTTAGAATCATCACCAGCTTTCAATGCATTGTCACCAGCGAAGATTTCTTTGTGGTCATCACCGATGTCAGAACCAGCCATTGCTTGGTGTTTAACACATGCGATACCGCCGCGGATTTCTTTACGTTGTACGCCAGCAACATAAGCCAACATACCTTCAGTACCGAAGTAACCTTGAGCAAGCTCATGAGTAGAAAGCGCAGCTGTGTGGTAAGTCGGAAGTGTGATCAAGTGATGGAACACACCCGCTTCACGAGCAGCATCAGCTTGGAAGGTACGAACTTTTTCGTCAGCTTCAGCAGCCAGTTCAGTTGCATCGTACTCAGCGCTCATTAACTTAGCACGGTCGTAAGCAGAAACGTCTTTACCTTCAGCAACCCAACGGTCATATGCTTGTTGACGGAAGTTTAAAGTCCAGTTGAACGAAGGCGAGTTGTTATAAACAAGTTTCGCATTTGGAACTGTTTCACGTACACGGTTAACCATGTGAGCGATTTCAGCAACGTTTGGAGTCGCAGTTTCGATCCAAAGCAAGTCAGCACCATTTTGTAGGCTAGTTACACAGTCAAGTACAACGCGGTCGATTTGCGTGCCTTCACGGAACTGGTATAGACCAGAAGCAAGACGTTTAGGACGGTGAAGTTTACCATCACGCTTGATCAGGATTTCGTCTTCTTGAGCTTCTGAAATGTCGATTTCAGTTGTATCTAAGTAGCTGATGTATTGAGAAGCGATGTCGCCTGGCTCTTTAACCACTGGGATTTTTTGAGTCAAGTCAGCGCCTTCAGAGTCAGTACGTGCAACGATGATACCGTCGTCAAGACCCATTTCCAGGAATGCATAGCGAAGAGCGTGGATTTTCGCGATGAAGTCTTCGTGTGGAACTGTTACTTTACCAGCTTGGTGACCACATTGTTTCGCATCAGAAACCTGGTTTTCGATTTGTAGTGCACAAGCACCCGCTTCGATCATTTTCTTAGCAAGTAAGTAAGTCGCTTCTTCGTTACCAAAACCAGCGTCGATGTCCGCAATAATTGGCACAACGTGAGTTTGGAAGTTGTCGATTTGTGAAGTGATTTCAGCTGCTTTAGCAGTGTCGCCCGCTTCTTGTGCTTTTTTAAGTGCACGGAACAAGTCGTTTAATTCTTTCGCGTCAGCTTGACGTAAGAATGTGTAGATTTCTTCGATCAATGCAGGAACAGACGTTTTTTCGTGCATAGATTGGTCAGGAAGTGGACCGAATTCTGAACGAAGCGCTGCAACCATCCAACCAGAAAGGTAGATGTAGCGACGTTCAGTTGTACCGAAGTATTTTTTGTTCGCAATCATTTTTTGTTGCGCGATGAAACCGTGCCAGCAACCTAGTGATTGAGTGTATTTGCTAGAGTCTGCATCATAAGCAGCCATATCACGACGCATAATTGCCGCTGTATATTTCGCAATGTCTAAACCAGTTTTGAAACGGTTTTGAAGTTGCATACGCGCAGCATCTTCAGGACTGATGTCTGCCCAAGTGTTACCGAATTTCGCTTTTAATTCGCGGATTGCATCAATCGCTGTTTGGTATGTAGTCATGATATATTCCTGTAATAATATTAGGATTTTTCTGCAACGAACCGCTCAAATCACACCCTCAATGACTTGTTCAGATTTTCGACGATCCGTTGGGATAGCTAAAGATTAGTGGGCTTATGAAAATTAATCCAATAGTCTGCAAGAATCTTCAGTATTTATTTAAAAAATGAGTAGATCAAAGTCTTAGTACAATCTTAATTAATTAAATTAAATCGCTGTTTTATATATATTTATTTAAAAATAAAAATTAATAAAATTTCCGCATGTTGCTTAAAAATAATTCATTAGACTTAAGTCTGGATATGGATTTTATGTCCTTTTATTTTTAAAAAATGCTGATCTTTGATGATTTATTCAACTCAAGGAATTCTTGATTTAGTTTACTTTTCACTCAAATCTTGAATGCAAGAATAGCTTTTATGATTTTCTTTTAAAGCGAAAAGAGGGCTTTCATCCCAATCTATAAAAAAGGCTAAATGATGGTCCATTTAACGTGCATCTTTTTTCTTATGTACACTGTAAATAATAGAGTCTAAGCCTGTGTTAATTCTGTAAACTTTATCAGTGAGCACATGGCTTTTTTTCATCGGCGCTTTACACAAGGCCCGGCAATTATGGCATAATCATCATAATTTCTTGTATTTATTCTCGGTATTTCTTTTATGAATCTGGAGCGGGTCGATCTCAATCTATTAATTTATCTTGATGTACTTCTTCGCGAAAAAAATGTCACACGTGCAGCAGAACAATTGGGTGTTACCCAACCTGCCATGAGCAACATTTTACGTCGCTTACGCAATTTATTTAATGATCCCCTCCTGATCCGTTCTTCTGAAGGCATGACCCCAACCGAACGTGCCTTAGAATTACAACCACGTATTCGGGATGCACTGGCTGACTTGTCGATGATTCTGGAACCACGTACCGAGTTCCGTCCTTATACCTCAAATCGTGTGTTCCGGATCATGACTTCGGATTATGCGGAAGCAACGCTGGTTCCGCGTCTGGTCAAAGCCTTACGTTCAGAAGCACCGAATGTAGTATTAGACTTCCTAACCCCAAGTGACGTGTCATATCGCGACATGGAACAAGGCAAAGTTGATCTGGCGATTAACCGTTTTAATGAAATACCGCAAAGTTTTCATCAGGTTCTGGTCTGGCGTGACAGTTTTTCCTGTTTATTAAACAATAAACATCCGGCTGCAACCAACCTGAACTTAAAAAGCTATCTGGATGCACAGCATATCTGGGTCTCTAAAACCGGTATGGGTGTGGGCTTCGGGGTCAACCCGGAGAAACAGGCCGGTTTAGGCTGGATCGATCAGGCTTTGGAACGTATTGGCCAGAAACGTAAAATCTCGGTCTTTACCCGTCATTATCAAATGCCAGGTTTATTGGCCTCCAATGTCGATCTGGTGGCAACCCTGCCTTCACGGATCGCACGCCTGCAAGCCAAGAATCATAATTTAATTCTGAAAGATCCACCATTTTATATTCCCGAATTTGAACTCAAAATGGCATGGTGCCCTCTATTGCATCATCACCCTGCACATCGCTGGTTACGTCAGCTGATTTTGTATGTTGCGCGTCAAATGATTGAAGAAGAAAATCGTGAATTCCTGAGCAATAACTCTCAATTTTCACACTATTAAACTCAAATTCTTCTAAATTCTTATTTTTTAAGATTATACTTTGAAGGCTTGAGAGGTAGTTTTTACACCTCAAGCCTTTTTTTGTGTTAAAAATATCCCAAGATACTATTCATCCACAGGTGGATTTGTGAGCCTCTTACAAAATATCGTGATTATCTTAATACTCATCGCGGGGGCCGGTTTTTTATCTTTAACAGAAATCGCCCTCGCAGGTGCCCGTAAAGTCAAACTGAAAATTCTGGCTGAATCGGGTGAACATCGCGCTCAAAAAGTTTTAGATCTACAAGAAAATTCTGCTGACTTCTTTGCAGCCTCTCAAATCGGTTTAAATGCAGTCGCCATTCTTGGCGGTATTTTAGGTGAAGGAGCCTTCCGTCCTTATATTTTTAATTTTGTTTCCCGCTTTTACCAGGGTCCGTGGGCTGAAAACATTAGCTTTGCACTTTCCTTCACTGTCGTCACTTCTTTATTTATTTTATTTGCAGACTTGATGCCGAAACGTCTGGCCATGATTGCGCCAGAAAAGATCGCAGTCTCGGTCATTGAACCCATTCAGATTTTCATTAAAGTCTGTAAGCCTTTGGCCTGGCTCATTAATGTTATTGCCAACATGCTGTTCCGTCTGTTTAAAGTGAATACCATTCGTGATGATAATATTACCTTTGATGATATTTCCGCAGTGATGGATGCAGGTGCACAAGCTGGCGTACTGCAAAAACAGGAACATCATTTCATTGAAAATGTATTCGAGCTGGAAGAGCGTAATGTACCTTCGAGTATGACTACCCGTGAGAATGTGGTGTTCTTTACCTTAAATGAACCAGAAGAAAGTATTCGGCAAAAGCTGGCGGAATATCCCTATTCCAAGTTTCTGGTGTGTAGCAATGACATCGACAGTGTGATTGGCTATGTCGATGCCAAAGATATTCTGGTGCGGATTCTGAATAACCAGTCGCTGCTACAGTTAAATGAAAATACCATCCGTAATGTCCTGACCATTCCGGATACTTTAACTTTATCGGAAGTTCTGGACCGTTTTCGCTCGACCAAGGAAAAATTTGCCGTCGTCATTAATGAATATGCGCTGGTGGTTGGGGTGATTACCCTCTCCGACATTATGATTACTGTAATGGGCGACTGGGTGACACCAATTGAAGCCGATCAGCAAATTATTAAGCGTGACAATAATTCCTGGTTGATTGAAGGCAGCACGCCAATTGAAGACATGAAACATGCGCTTGAAATCGACTCAATGCCAGATGAGGAAAATTACGAAACACTGGCTGGTTTTATGATGTTCAAGCTGCGTAAAATTCCGCGTCCTGCCGATACCGTCATTCATGCCGGTTATAAATTTGAAGTCGTCGATGTCGATCATTTCAAGATTGACCAGTTGCTGGTGACTCGGATCATTGAAATCAATCCATTAATTCAGGAAGAATCAGAATAATCTGATTCTTCCTCTATTTTAAAATAAAAATCATAAGGATAGAGTGATGTCCATTTCTGCGCTGTTGGCTTGTTTTAGTTTTTATTCAGGACTGTATTTAATCTATTTCTTTTTTGCTCAACAACAAAATCCGCTGTTCTTGTTTTTAGCGATCATTTTATTGATTTTTGCTTGCATCATTACCCCTTATGGTTACCAGCGTCACCGTGGCCATTATGACCGAACCATGAGTTGGGGACAGTATTTGGCCATACCTTTGATTTTATGGGGACGACTATTTATCGTTCCTATCAGTTTTATTTTAAGTTTGTTTTATTCAAACCAGTAAATTCAATCATAAAAAAGCACCTAACGGTGCTTTTTTACATCTATTGAGGTGCTTAGATCTTTGTTAACAATGCATCTAAAACAGCTTGATAGTGAATCTGGATATCATCTTCTAGAATCTTGTAAGCATTGTCGAACTGCACCATAGGCCAGCCTTCTTTCCAGAATGGAAAAATATTATGCAGATCATGGGTAACAATCGCATCTTCACGCAGAATCGCTTGTGCAATCTGGGACAGCACTTGTGCCGTTTCAGCGCCATCAATCGCCATATAGTCGATTCCGCGCGCTTTTAAAATACGGACGCGGTCTTTTTTATAACGGATTTTTTTGATTTGTGCCGTATTCAGGCCCAAAGCCAAAGATACCGCTTCGACAAATTTGTCTTCAAATGACTGATTCAATGCCACTAACGCTTCTTTATGCGCTTCCTGACGACCAGCTTTACCACCCTGACGAATCACTTCTTTCGCCTCAGTATTTAGCTCATCCTTTTTCATGCTTTGCAGGATGTCTAAAATTTCGATGTCGCTTAACGCCTCAGGAGATTGATCAGTCATAAACTGTCCTTAAAAAAATAAATCTTGAATCGGCTATTTTCGCATAATTCGTGGCTAAAAAACTAAAATCTTCGTGATTAAAGCAATGATAAGCGCTGAAAATGGATTTGTCCTGTGATTCTGCGTCAAATCGACTATAGTGCCTGTGTCTATTTCTGAATCAATCTCTGGATGATGCCCACTACGCAAGTGACTTTGTTGCTGCAGCAACTTAAGCGCCAATATCCGACTGCATTTAAAGGAAATTACCTGTTTTACAGTCAGATTAAAATCCGTGGAATCTGGGATAAAGCCAAGCTTTTAATTCCTTGGGCCTCGGCCGCCATGATTTTTGTTCCCATCAGTTTGATGTTAGGAGATCTCGTACAGCAATCTTTTGTGCAAATCAGTGAATTTCAGGCACAGAGTTATGCCATTTTGGCCATTCTACTGTTCCTGATGTTGAGTCTCACCTTGATTCTGTACCAGATTCAGCATTCTTCTTATTCGCTGTATCAGTTATTGCGTCATACCCCGATCAAGATGGCTATTGTGATTCTATTGCAAGCCTTAAATCTGGTCTTTATACAAAGCAGTTTGCTGATGTGGAGCTTATTCTTCTTTGGCGTGAGCTTTGGCTTTGTGCGCTTTTATCGGGAAAATTTATTCAAGGAAAATAGTAAAAATACTGAGCACTATCAGCTACAACAATTACGTAAAATCTGTTTTTGGGCTTATACAGACCTGTCTGGTCCGACTAAAATTACGTTTTTATTCAAGCCATGATCCTCGGCATGCCGAACTAAAACAGCAATTAAATCACTTTGCCGGGTTATATACGCGGCTACTGAAATATGAGCATCAATATTGTAAAACGATCAAGCATCTGGATGTCGACAGCTATCTGGATGAAAACTCATAGTTCTTTATCACTTTCCATTGGCCGTCTTAAAGATCTGCAAATATTAACTTTTAAAAACGTTGATTTGCTGATTTTTAGAATAGAAGCCACGGAATTGCTTGAAAAGAAAGCGATCATTTAGAAATTTGCTTGCCAAGCTTTATTTCGTCCTCTATTATTGCGCACATGCCCGAGTGGTGAAATCGGTAGACACAGGGGATTTAAAATCCCCCGCCCACAAAGCGTGCCAGTTCGAGTCTGGCCTCGGGCACCATTTTAATTTTTATTAAAATGGTGTAATAAAAAATCCAGCATTGTGCTGGTTTTTTTGTGCCTGAATTTTATATTTTTTAGCGCGAAATCCCCCATGTCAGAATTAAAACACTTCGATCTCGCCACATTACAATTACGTCATCCAGATGCTTTTTTCCTAAAGTTGCATTATAGCCGCTTTAAATTTAATGCCCTGCAAAATATCCAGTTCGTTATCGCGATTAATTTACTGTCCCTTCTGGTCTGTGTAGCCTGTAGTATCAGCTCGGTATTTCTGGAATATTATTTTTTCAAAAATGCTACGATTGCCTTTAATGTCACCTTAATTATGCTGATGGCACTACTGTATCCCTATATCTGGTATGCGCAATATCAGGCACAATTTAGTTCCAAAGCCTATAGTCAGCGTTTGCAAAACTGTCTCTATCTGCAAATTCCAATTTTTCTATGTTTGCTGCTTAACCTTTATCTGATTCATTCGGATGTGCTGATCATTATCAGCATGATCTTTTTAGCGATTTCCTCCTTTGGGGTGGTCATCCTGGAACCTTTATTTAAAAGTTCCTGTAGCGCAATTGATCAGATCAGGTTGCAGAAACTCCGGCAACTGGCTTTTTGGGCTTATCAACAGTCTAAATCCAAAACACCACAACAGATTCAGGGTCAGTCAAATCTGCACGCTTATTACCAAAACCTTTATCAGCAATGCATGAATGAAGAGCAACAATTACTCGGCTCAATTTGCTTTAATAGCTTTAAAGATTATTTGAACAGACAATAAAAAACCCTGCATCTGCAGGGTTTTCTTAAATCACCATTCACGATTGGTAATCAGTTCTTCCATTTCAATCTCGAACAGGCCGTGCTCTTGCACCACCATCATCATGGCTTCGGCAATATAATCCGCGGCAGTATCATCCAGAGACGAATCCAGATCTTCGAACTGAGGTTTCATGATATTGATATCAGCCACAGTCAGATTGGCAAGCTGGTAAATTTCTTGATCTGACAAACCTGATTTAGCGACTTTTTGGGCAAAACGTTCGATGTGCTGCTTGATTTCAGCAACCAGAATATCGGGATAATACTCATCATCGAACATGGGGAGAAGTAAATCTGCAAACATTACAGGCACTCTAAAGGATGACTATCTAATCTAAGCGTGCCTATATAGCATATTGTTGCTTAAAAGCCAAACAACATTGCCAATGTAGGGATTTCCCAGCCTCGATTTTTAAACCATTTGCATAGCTTGCCAGACTTTAATCGCATCGGCTGTGACTTTAACATCATGTGCCCGTACCATACATGCACCCTGCTGAATACTCAACAAATGCGCTGTTGCTGAACCCACTGCACGCTCTTGTGGTTCTGCCCCATCCAAAACTGCTCCGATAAAGCGTTTACGTGATAAAGCAGACAAAATCGGATAGCCCATTTCTGTCAATTTATAAAACTCTTGCAACAGCTTTAAATTTTGCTGGGCATTTTTAGCGAAACCAAAACCTGGATCAATCATGATATTTTCCGCTTTTACTCCAACATCTAAAGCATCCTGAACACGTTGGGATAACTCGCGTATCACATCTTTAGTGACATCCTCATATTGATCCAGATTGTTCATGGTGGTCGGCTCACCGCGCATATGCATGATGATCACTGGAATATTGAGTTCTGCTGCGGTCTGCAATGCATTCGGCCGAGTCAAAGCACGGACATCATTCCAGATATGTGCTCCGGCCCGAACCGCTGCGCGTATGACTTCAGGTTGCGACGTATCAATCGAGAGAATGACCTTATGTTTAGCCAGTTCTTCCACCACAGGCACTACGCGGCGAATTTCTTCTTCCACTTCTACCACTGCGGCACCTGGACGGGTCGATTCACCGCCAATATCAATTACCGTGGCGCCTTCTGCCATCATTTCCAGTGCACGGGCAACTGCGTCTTCTTTTTGATTATGCCGACCACCATCACTAAAAGAGTCTGGGGTGACATTGAGAATCCCCATCACATGCGGCTGGGATAAATCCAATTTTAAATCACCAAATCTCCATACATGTGGTAACAAAGGCATCAGCTGCATGATTTAATACTCACTCAAAATAACTCCCATATTGTCTTATGGATAATTAAATAAAGCAAAGCTGAATAAGGCCAGGACCTAGATTTCGAAGTAATTGTTTCGGGAATATTGCATCAGTTTAGTTTGTAATAATGCTTTCACATCTGCCCATTCACTTTCTAAAATACTATAGATATAGCTATCTCGAATAGTCTGTCCATCTTTACGTAGCATATGACACCTAATGATGCCATCTCGCTTGGCACCTATTCCTTCAATCGCTTTCTGGCTCGTGACATTAAGATGATCAGTCCGAAAGCCGACGACCTGAGCATTTAAATTTTCAAAAGCATGTCTTAACAAAAGATATTTACAGACGCGATTTACATAGGTTCTGTGATAGCGCTTGGCATACCAGGTATAACCAATTTCAAAACGTGGAATTTCTGCCTTAATATCATGATAACTGGTGGTTCCAATTGCTTGGCCGGAGTTTAAATCGATGACGGCAAAAGCCATCCTTCCACCTTGAGCTTGCTGTTCAAAAGCCTGAGAAAAATATTTTTTTAAGTTATGCAGATAAGGCACCGAGTTATATAAAACCTCACCTAAATTTTCTTCGGTGCATGCAACCACTAAATCAGAAAAATGTTCCCAGCTCAACGGTTCAAGACGAAGCTGGTAAACACTGGATTCCAGAACAGGCATATTCATTTTTGTTTTTCTTATTCATTTTTAATCGCTCAATATAACACTCAAAAAGATATGACAAAAATGACAAGCATAAAAAAAACCACCCGAAGGTGGTTTTTTTATTGAGCTTAGTTCGCTGGCAATGGTGGAGGAGTCAACGGACCATCATCTGGATCTGGGGTTACATCAATCACAGGATTGTCTGCAACATAGACTTTTGGTGGCTGAGGCTCACGACCTTCCATGATGTCACGGATTTGATCACGATCAATAGTTTCCCATTCCATCAAGGCTTTCACCATCGCATGGGCAATATCTTTTTTGCTTTCCAGGATATCGCGTGCGATTTTATATTGCTCATCCAGAATTCGACGAATTTCACGATCGACTTCTAGTTGTGTGGTTTCCGAAATACTGCGGCTACCGATACTGCCCATGAAAGATTGCTGTGCATCTTCTTCATAGACCATGACACCGAGTTTGTCCGACATACCATATTTGGTCACCATCGCACGTGCCATTTTGGTTGCACGTTCGAAGTCATTTGAAGCGCCGGTCGACATCTGGTTAATGAAGACTTCTTCAGCAATACGGCCACCAAACAAAATCGAAAGTTCATTCAACATTTTGTCTTTGTAATGGCTGGTCTGGTCAAATTCAGGCAGCTGCCAGGTAACACCTAAAGCCCAGCCACGTGGCATGATTGTCACCTTATGCACAGGATCTGTACCTGGCAAGCTTTCAGCAACAATCGCATGACCTGCTTCATGATAAGCCGTCGCACGACGCTCTTCATCACGAAGTACCATCGATTTACGCTCAGGACCCATATACAGCTTGTCTTTTGCATCTTCAAAGTCATGCATATCGACGGTGTTCTTGTTACGGCGTGCAGCAAATAAAGCAGCTTCATTCACCAGGTTTGCTAATTGCGCACCCGAGAAGCCCGGTGTACCACGTGCAAGAACTTTAACATCCACACCTGTCACTGAAGGCAATTTTTTCAAATGTACATTCAGGATTTGTTCACGACCTTTAATGTCTGGCAAACCAACCACAACTTGACGGTCAAAACGGCCTGGACGAAGAAGTGCTTTATCCAGTACATCTGCACGGTTGGTTGCAGCAATCACGATAATGCCTTCATTGCCCTCAAAGCCGTCCATTTCAACCAGCATCTGGTTCAGTGTCTGTTCACGTTCATCGTGACCACCACCAGTACCTGAACCACGATGACGACCGACTGCATCAATCTCATCAATAAAGATGATACATGGCGCATGACGTTTCGCCTGTTCGAACATGTCACGAACACGGGATGCACCGACACCGACAAACATCTCAACGAAGTCAGAACCTGAAATACTAAAGAATGGAACTTTCGCTTCACCGGCAATGGCTTTGGCAAGTAGGGTTTTACCCGTACCTGGAGGACCGACCATTAACACACCGCGTGGAATACTCGCACCCAGACGTTTAAATTTGGTTGGATCTTTCAGGAAATCTACGATTTCAACGACTTCTTGCTTGGCTTCGTCACAACCAGCAACATCAGTGAAAGTGACTTTAATCTGGTCTTCAGACAGCATTTTGGCTTTAGATTTACCAAAACTCATTGGGCCGTTTTTACCACCTGCACCGCCACCCATGTTGCGCATAAAGAACATGAATAACAAAATGATTAAAAGTACAGGGAAACTTGCAATAAGCAACTGCATGAGCAAGCCTTGACGTTGTGGTGCTTCACCTTCAACCACAACATTATTTTTAATCAGGCTTGGCATCAGTTCAGGATCCTGAACTGCCGGACGAATACTTTCAAACTCTGAACCGTTTGATTTTTCGCCACGGATTCTTTCGCCGTCAATCACAACTTGTTTAATTTGGCCAGCATTGACCGCGGCAACAAACTCTGAGTAGTTCATTGTAGTCGGTTGATTGCGGTCACTGACGTTGCTGAAGATTAACACCAGCACACCCAGTATCACGAGCCACAATACGGCATTCTTAAAAAGATCGCTCAAAGCTTTATTCCCATTCCAATCTAATTTGATCATGCCCTGTTCAGGGTGACCTTAATACTTAAGCTGTAAATCAACTTACAATTATCTGAAAACGTACAAAATGCACAATTTTTAACGACTTGGCAAGTAGACTTATTTTAAAGCCTTCTTACGTCCCTGCCCGATCAGGAAAACTTCCTTGGAACGAGCACGTGATGCCAGAGGTTTAGATGTTTTCAGAACATCAAAACTATCAACCACTTGCTTACGGAATTCGTCAAACCCTGAGCCTTGGAAAACTTTTACCACAAATTGACCTTTAGGGCCTAGCACCTTATTGGCAAAATCCAGTGCAAGTTCACACAAGTAAATCTGACGCGGTTGATCTACAGCCTTATTACCTGATGTATTGGGGGCCATATCTGAAATTACAACGTCTACAGTACGACCATCTAAAATTTCTAACAATTGCTGGAAGACTTCTTCTTCGCGAAAGTCGCCTTGCAAGAAAGTCACATCAGGTAATGCATCCATTGGTAAAATGTCAGATGCAATCAATAAACCTTTGTCGCCGACCAATTTACCTGCGATTTGTGACCAACTGCCGGGGGCTGCACCCAAGTCGACCACGGTCATGCCGGGTTTGATGATTTTGTACTTTTCTTGCATCTCTAAGAGCTTATATGCTGCACGCGCACGATATCCGTCCTTTTGTGCCTTTTTCACATAAGGATCGTCTAAATGCTCTCTCATCCAATCACGACTACTTTTAGATAACTTTTGGTTGGTAATGCGTGTAGCCATAACTCTCTAAATAAAAAAACGTCCAATTATTAATTGTACGTGAAAAAGACATATTTTGCAGTATACATGTGTATCTAAATCTAGGAGTTTTGCTCGTTATGAAGAGATATTGGAAATGATTATTTCCTGATAATTTAAAGCGTTTGTTTTTTGCTTTTGCTATACTAAGCCGTTTTAAAATTCAGGTTATCTCTCATGGCGTCTTTATCTATTCAGGAACGTAAGCGTTTACGTCAAATCGGACATGCTTTAAACCCGGTCGTTATGCTGGGTGACAAAGGCCTGACTGAAAATGTCATCGAAGAATTGGCGCGTGCTTTAAACGATCACGAACTGATTAAAGTAAAAATCGTAGCTGAAGATCGTGAAGCGCGTGCAGCACTGATTGTTGAAATTTCAGAAGCGACTGGTGCTGAAGTGGTTCAAACTATTGGTAAAATTGCACTGCTTTATAAGAAAGCGGCAAAACAGAACCAAAAATTGTCCAACCTTGTCCGTTTCGCTCATTTGTCTAACTAAGTACAGGACTTATGGCAAGTTACGAACTTAGCGCATTTGATCGCCGTTTTCAGGCCATCTCTCTGGTTGCCGCCATCGAACAGCAAGGCCCATGCAATTTAAATGTGGGCTTCTGGATCCGTGATCCCAATCAGTACATCTTATGGCCCGACATGGTGACGGCACATCCCCGTCAGGATTTCCTGTGGGAACAGACCTGCTTTGAAATTTTTATTGGGGTTCAGGGCGAGGATTTTTATCGTGAGATTAATCTTTCCCCTTCTCAGGCCTGGCAGGCTTATCAATTCGAAGAATACCGTTATCCTGAAGATATGCCACCGCAAGCTGCGGATGATATTGAGCTGAATCAGCTCAAACGTACGCATTATGGTCTCAATGTCAGTGTGGATCTGACTGATTTTATGGCAACACATAAACTGAAATGGGAAAACTTGTTCCTGGGTTTATCTGCTGTTTTAAAAACCTCGCAAGGTGATCAATACTATGCCATGCAGCATAGTAGTCCTCAGGCAGATTTTCATAATAAACGTGACTGGTTGCATGTGTTTTAAATAGATTAACGCTGTGCATCAGCTATTTAAAGTGTAATAGGCGAATAAAACGTGAGACTTAAAGTCTCACGTTTTTGTTTATTGCTCAACAATGATTGATCCTCTATGTAATTATTTTAGATTTTTTATCGTTTTCAACGTTCATATTTTAATGATGCAGATGATGCTGTTCCTGAATGGATTTCACAGCAGCATAAAGAATAAAAGCAAAAGTAATGATCATCAGAAGAATGGTCCCAAACACCAGTCCCAGTACTCCCAGACATAATACGATTACACCTAGATAAAGTATGCGCCCCAATCCGCTTTCCAGATTCAGTAGCATGATCAATATCAGTAAAATAAGTACACCTACAAAATGCTGTTGCATCGTGACCCCCTTTAATTGTTATTGTGAGTCCGTTTTGCTGCATAAAGACAAAGGAGAACATTTGATTGTTCTCCTTTTTTTAACTAGCGGCCTTTCAGCGCAGCCTAACTTTTCAGCTCAGGACTTTTGTCTGAGCTCTCTGTTTTCACCACGGGTTTGACTTTTTTTAGTACTTCAATGGTACTGTCCTTAGAACGTTTAAAAGTATCGGTCAGATGTTCCTTATGTTTGGTCGAAATCTGGCTGACATCTTCTTTCAGTTCTTTACCCAGATTGGATAAGTCTTCGACGACAGCGTTGAATTCTGTCTTGATAAAGCTTTTTAATTCGGTTAATTCTTTCTGTGAACCGAAAATCTGCTCCTTCAAAGTATCAATACGCTGTAACACCTCCTGCTTAAATTGACGCAATTGTTCCTGCACAGTGTCGCTTAACTGCTTGGCTTCAACTTCAAGCTTTTCCTTACTTTCCTCGATGGTTCCAATTGCCTGATCTTTAGCCTCGACTGCTACTTTTTCAAGCTTCTCGGCAGTTTCAGTCACCACGCTCGGAGTGATTTTTTTAGATGTAGTAGATTTAGGTGCTGTAGCCATTTGTCTTGTTCCTATTGTTATATCGACTAAGCTATATTAGTAGATTTGATAAAAGTTAAGATTTGATTTGTCTGACAATTATTAATTGCTTACATTTTTTCACATTGCTTACAAAACAGACTTCCATGCAAAAAGCAAGCCATTTATCTCATACTTTCGCTGCAAAGCCGTTGGACTTTAGGGGTCATTCTGCGTATAATGCCGTGTTAAGTTCAAGCGAGCAGACATAGGAGGGTAGGTTTAAAAAATAGCCTTCCTTTTTTTTCGTCTTCTCGCTTTTTTACAGCCTAAATTTCAGGAGCTTTGGTTTGAGCACCCCAGCAATTTTAGCCCTTGCCGACGGAACTATCTTTAAAGGTACTTCGATTGGCGCATCGGGTAGTACGACTGGTGAAGTCGTTTTCAACACTGCCATGACTGGCTATCAAGAAATTTTGACTGACCCGAGTTATGCACAGCAACTTGTGACACTGACTTACCCACATATCGGTAACACAGGCTGTAATGAAGAAGACGCTGAATCAGGTCGTATTCATAAGGTTTGGGCGAACGGATTGATCATTCGTGACCTGCCTTTACTGCACAGTAACTTCCGTTCAACCCAATCATTAGCTGAATATTTGGTACAACACAATGTTGTGGCAATTGCGGATATCGACACGCGTAAATTGACACGTATCTTACGTGACAAAGGTGCGCAAAATGGCTGTATCCTTGCTGGCGAAAATATCACTGAAGCTGAAGCGCTTGAAAAAGCACGTGCATTTGGTGGTTTAAACGGTTTAGACCTGGCAAAAGAATGTTGCGACCCTGAAGGTTTTGAATGGACTGAAGGCTCTTGGACATTAGGCAAAGGTTTCTCTCAACCAGAAGCTAAATTCCATGTTGTTGCATACGATTACGGTGTCAAAACCAACATCTTACGTATGCTCGCAGACCGCGGTTGTAAACTGACTGTTGTGCCGGCGCAAACTCCTGCTGCTGATGTACTTGCACTGAATCCAGATGGCGTGTTCCTTTCGAACGGTCCTGGTGATCCGGCTGCATGTGACTACGCAATTGAAGCTGTAAAAACAATTGTAGAAACCACTGAAATTCCAGTATTTGGTATCTGCCTGGGTCACCAGATCCTTGCGCTTGCAAGTGGTGCTAAAACCTTAAAAATGCCTCACGGCCACCACGGTGCGAACCATCCTGTACAAAATCTTGATAACGGTACAGTGATGATTACTTCTCAAAACCATGGCTTCGCAGTCGATGAAAGCAATCTGCCTGATGTGTTGCGTGTAACGCATCGCTCGCTGTTTGATGGCACCAACCAAGGTATCCATCGTACAGACAAACCTGCGTTCAGCTTCCAGGGTCACCCTGAAGCCAGCCCGGGTCCACATGACTGCGCACCATTGTTCGATCATTTCATCGAACTTATCGAAGCATCTAAGAAGTAATTAAGGAAGCATCATGGCTAAACGTACTGACATTAAAAGCATCTTGATTATTGGTGCTGGTCCGATTGTCATCGGTCAAGCATGTGAGTTTGACTACTCAGGTGCTCAAGCATGTAAAGCCCTTCGTGAAGAAGGTTACCGCGTTATTTTGGTCAACTCGAACCCAGCGACCATCATGACCGACCCAACCATGGCGGATGCAACTTACATTGAGCCAATTACTTGGCAAACTGTTGCAGCGATCATTGAGAAAGAACGTCCAGATGCTGTTCTTCCAACCATGGGGGGTCAAACGGCATTGAACTGTGCCCTTGCCCTCGATGAGCACGGCATTTTAGAGAAATTCAATGTTGAATTGATCGGTGCAACCAAAGAAGCGATTGAAAAAGCTGAAGACCGTAAACTGTTCGACCAGGCAATGCGTAAAATTGGTCTTGAATGTCCAAAAGCTGACGTTGCTGAGTCAATGGAACATGCTTTAGAAATTCAAGCACGTTTCGGCTTCCCAGTAATTATCCGTCCATCATTCACCATGGGTGGTTCTGGTGGCGGTATCGCATACAACAAAGAAGAATTTATCGAGATTTGTGAACGTGGTTTCGATCTTTCTCCGACTAAACAATTATTGATTGATGAATCTTTAATTGGCTGGAAAGAATACGAGATGGAAGTTGTTCGTGACAAAAACGACAACTGTATCATTGTATGTACCATTGAAAACTTTGATCCAATGGGCGTACACACTGGTGACTCAATCACTGTTGCCCCTGCTCAAACGCTTACAGATAAAGAATTCCAGTTACTACGTAACGCTTCTCTAGCAGTTCTTCGTGAAATTGGTGTTGAAACAGGTGGTTCTAACGTACAGTTCGGTATTTGTCCAAATACTGGTCGTATGGTCGTGATCGAGATGAACCCACGTGTATCACGTTCATCTGCACTTGCTTCTAAAGCAACTGGTTTCCCGATTGCAAAAATCGCAGCGAAACTGGCTGTAGGTTATACCCTTGATGAGTTGAAAAACGACATTACTGGCGGTACAACGCCTGCATCGTTCGAACCTGCAATCGACTACGTTGTAACCAAGATTCCTCGTTTCAACTTCGAAAAATTCCCACAAGCTGATGCGACACTGACGACTCAGATGAAATCTGTCGGTGAAGTGATGGCGATTGGCCGTAACTTCCAGGAATCTGTACAAAAAGCCCTTCGTGGTCTTGAAGTGGGCGCTTCTGGTTTTGACGAAAAGGTTGAAGTGGGTGCTGAAGGCGCGCGCGACAAGATCTTGCAAGAACTTAAAGTGCCAGGTCCAGAGCGTATCTGGTATGTGGGCGATGCATTCCGTCACGGCTTTACTTTAGACGAAGTATTCGCTGCAACGAACATTGACCGCTGGTTCTTGATTCAAATCGAAGACATCATTAAAACTGAAAACCAAATTAAAACTTTAGGTTTTGGTGATTTGAACGCGGACAACATCCGTTCGTTCAAACGTAAAGGTTTATCAGATCTTCGCATTGCGGACTTGATGGGCATTTCACAAAAACAATTCCGTAAACACCGTTGGAACCTGGGCGTAACGCCAGTTTACAAACGTGTCGATACATGTGCTGCAGAATTCGAATCTGATACAGCCTACATGTACTCAACTTACGATGAAGAGTGTGAAGCCAATCCGTCTGCGAAAGACAAGATCATGGTGATCGGTGGCGGTCCTAACCGTATTGGTCAAGGTATCGAATTCGATTACTGCTGTGTACACGCTGCTCTTGCAATGCGTGAAGACGGCTATGAAACCATCATGGTGAACTGTAACCCTGAAACAGTTTCTACTGACTATGATACATCTGATCGTTTGTACTTCGAACCAATCACTTTAGAAGACGTTTTAGAAATCGTACGTATCGAGAAGCCTAAAGGCATTATCGTACAGTACGGTGGTCAAACTCCGCTTAAATTGGCGCGCGCTTTAGAAGAAGCTGGTGCACCAATTATCGGTACATCACCTGACGCGATTGACCGTGCAGAAGACCGTGAACGTTTCCAGCAAATGATTCAACGTCTGCAACTTCGTCAACCGAACAACAGCATTGTAAAATCTGCTGAAGAAGGTATGGCTGAAGCATCTAAAGTCGGCTACCCGCTTGTAGTACGTCCTTCTTACGTCCTTGGTGGTCGTGCGATGGAAATCGTGTACAACGACGAAGAACTCAAACGCTACTTACGTGATGCGGTTCAAGCATCTAACGAAGCGCCTGTTCTTCTTGACCGTTTCTTAGATGATGCGATCGAAGTTGACGTGGACTGCGTATCTGACGGTAAAGACGTTGTGATTGGCGGCATCATGCAGCACATTGAACAAGCGGGTATTCACTCAGGTGACTCGGCATGTTCGATTCCTCCTTACTCTCTATCTAAAGAGATTCAGGACGAAATGCGTCGTCAAACCGTGGCTATGGCAAAAGAGCTTGGCGTAATCGGTTTGATGAACGTTCAGTTTGCTGTCAAAGGTGAAGATGTTTACATCTTGGAAGTGAACCCACGTGCGTCTCGTACTGTGCCATTCGTTTCTAAGTGTATCGGCGAATCTTTAGCGAAAGTTGCTGCACGTTGCATGGCTGGTCAATCTCTTGAGTCGCAAGGCTTCACAACTGAGATTATTCCTGAGCACTTCTCTGTCAAAGAAGCAGTGTTCCCGTTCAACAAATTCCCTGGTGTTGACCCGATCCTTGGCCCTGAGATGAAATCGACTGGCGAAGTGATGGGCGTTGGTAAAACATTTGGTGAAGCGTTCTATAAAGCTGTTTTAGGTGCAAATGAGCGTTTACCAGGTCTTCCAACTGAAGGTGAAGTGAAACACGCATTTATCTCTGTACGTGATTCTGATAAACCACGTGCGGCTGGTATCGCAAAACAATTGATTGACCTAGGCTTCAAGATTCTTGCAACTGATGGTACATTTAAAGTGATTAGCGATGCTGGTCTTGAATGTGAACGTGTCAATAAAGTAACTGAAGGTCGTCCTAACATTGTGGACCGTATTAAAAACGGCGAAATCCACCTTGTGATTAACACGACTGAAGGCAAAAAGGCACAAGAAGACTCATTCTCGATCCGTCGTTCAGCACTTCAAGGTAAAGTGTATAACACAACTACATTGAATGGTGCGGATGCAGTATGCCAAGCTTTAGCAATTAAATTGCCGATGGATGTATATCGTTTGCAAGACCTAACTAAAGGTTAATTCACTTCCAAGAAGTCCCGCCACCTTCTTGGTGGCGGGCTTTTTTTTATTTATAGATTTTATATCTTTCAACTGACTTTTGAGGGACAACATGCAACGTTATCCTATGACACCTGAAGGCAAAATTGCCTTAGAGAAAGAATTACACCAACTGAAAACAGTGGATCGCCCACGTATTACAGCTTCAATTGCAGAAGCGCGTGAACACGGCGACTTAAAAGAAAATGCAGAATACCATGCAGCACGTGAACAGCAAGGCTTCTGTGAAGGTCGTATTCAGGACATCGAAGGCAAACTGGGTGCAGCTCAGGTGATCGACGTAAAAGAACTTGAACAGAATGGTCGTGTGGTTTTTGGTGTAACGGTCACGATTGAAAATCTGGATACTGAAGAACAGAAAACCTATAAAATTGTAGGCGATGACGAAGCAGACTTTAAGATTAACAAGATCTCTGTAAACTCGCCGATCGCACGTGGTCTTTTAGGTAAAAACGAAGGCGACGATGTGAAAATCAATACACCAAACGGTGAAGTTGAATACGAAATTGTGAAAGTTGAATATATCTAAATTTTAGATATTTAAGCTTGCATGAACCCCTCGATTGAGGGGTTTTTTACCTTTAATTCTCTTCCTACAAACGAATTAGCTCTGTGCTTCTTTTAAAAACCCTGATGCAAATAAATTAAATGCATATAAGGCCTCAGGGAGTACCTGCTCAGGATGTTCGCTAGAAGCCACCCAGAGTGCTGCATTCATCGCTGCACCATTTAAAAATACCGCAGCAGCTTCCGGATCAACTGTTTTAATTCGGTCTGCTACCAATAATTGTTCAACACATTCACGCGTGGACTGCAAACATCTGTTTTGGCTTGGCCAATGTGCAGGATCACCTAGCACAGCCGGCCCATCACGTAACACAATGCGCTGGAATTCTGGATTCAGGGCATTTTGAATATAGTTCCGCCCTTCCAGCATCAATCCTTCCCACAGATCATCAGGCTGCTCCAGATGTTGCTGCGCAGATGAAGCCATTTCCGAATCGATCTGGTCGACCACTGCAGCAAATAAGCCTTTTTTATCACCAAAATGATGATACAGCGCACCACGAGTCAGCCCTGCTTCTGCCGTGAGCTTATCCATTGAAGTGCCAGCATAACCATATTCCGCAAACGCACGGCGTGCCACTTCTATCAGTTTCTTGCGGGTTTCCGCCATCTTTTGTTCACGAACAGACATGAATTACTTTACCTCATCATCATAAAAATTTTAATTGACATACGGACCGTATGTCAATTATGTTTACATACGAGGCGTATGTGAAAGTTAAATTGCTTTCACTCACTGATAAATTAGATATTGAATGAGAATAGACATGACTAGAACTGCGATATTTCCCCAAGACCGCCATGCCCTGTATGAACAGCATGGTTATTCTGCTGCGATCAAATCGGAAGATTTACTCTTTGTATCGGGTCAGGTCGGTAGCCGTGAAGATGGCTCTCCTGAACCAGATTTCGAGAAACAGGTAGAACAGGCTTTTAAAAACTTAGCTGCAACTTTGGCAGCGGCTGGTTGTACTTTCGATGATATTGTTGATGTCACCACCTTTCACACTGATCCAGAACAGCAGTTCGAAAGCATCATGAAAGTTAAAAATCAGGTGTTTACACAAAAGCCTTATCCTAATTGGACAGCTGTAGGTGTCACGTGGTTAGCAGGTTTTGATTTTGAAATTAAGGTGATTGCTCGTATTCCTCCAGCATCGACCACAGCTTAATCATTGTTTTATGCGTGCGCGAATGTCTTTTAGATATTATTCAGCAAGTTTAAACCCCGATTAGGTATAATTTCTTATTCACTATTTTTTGTATCTCCCTTATGTCTGAAAAGTTAATTAATTCTCCTGTAAAGCATTGGTGTGAGTTCGAGTTTATTTCGAAAACGGTGAAAAATCCGAATATTCACATTAAAGGGAATTACTCATACTACTCAGCTTATTGGGATCAGGGTTTTGAGCGTTGTGTGGTGCGTTATTTACATGATAAGCCTGCAACGCCTGAGAAGCCGATTGATCAGCTCTATATCGGCAATTTCGTCTGTTTTGGCGCAGAATGCGTGATTATGATGGGCAGCAACCAATTACACCGTACCGACTGGATTTCAGCATTTCCGTTCGATACACGGGGTTTTGAACTTGCGGGTGACACGATTATTGGTGATGGTTGCTGGATTGGTTCTCGTGCCATGATTATGCCCGGTGTAAAGCTTGGTGAAGGTGCTGTGGTCGCAACAGGTGCTGTTGTGACTGAAGATGTGCCACCTTATGCAGTTGTGGGCGGCGTACCTGCAAAAATCATTAAATACCGTTTCCCGCAAGAAGATATCGAAAAACTGCTTTCACTTAAAATTTACGATATAGATGAAAAGCAGTTTTTAAAAATGCGTGAGCAATTGCAAACGGATGATGTGAAATCACTGCTTAATTATGTACAAAGTTTGATCTAAACATTATATTTAATTCAAACCATTATTTTGAATAAATATGCATCTATCAACTAAGACACTTGAAAAACTTCGTGACTTAATCAATGAAATCACCGAATACCGATCAGGGCCAAAAATTATCGATTTTTTTGGTATGTTCGATTATCAAGATGTATATGGGCAAGGTTTTCCATCTAGATGGATGTACACAGATCTACGACTTTCTCAAATAAATGGCACACCAAAATTAGATATATGTATTAAAAACTTAAGAGGTGGTCCCACTTGTTTGAACAACTAAAAGCGTATTTATAAGTGATATTCCGCTCTAGTTAAGCCACCTTGTTTTGTTGGGGTAGCTGATCATAGTAAAACTCATTTAGCCTTGCGAAGCAGTGCTTCT